>PNNU01000141.1 GCA_013824385.1 Anaerolinea sp. | reverse complement strand
ATGCATTTGTATATCGATGAAAATATCAGCAACAACACGGGGATATATCTTACTTCTGGACAGGATATTTCCGCTAGCATTGCAACCAATCTGGCGGAGAGTACCGAACGATGGGAAAAATTGATCGCCGCAGGCCAGAAACGGATGCTTGATAATGAGATAGAAGATTTTTTGAAGAGTACCGTGGCAAATAGTAAAAACAAACTCAAGGCTCTTTGCGAACTGCACCAGCAACTCACCCATATTTTTTTGGGATTTTTCTATGATAACAATGCAGATATTAGCGAACTCTTCAACGAAAAATACACATACGCTGATTACATGAACAGCTTCAAAGATACTGATTCACTGAGGAAGGGTGTCAGCTTTATGCTGAATGCCATAGACGATATTCAGAAGAATAGTGTATTGAAAAGCGACGTGGAGAAGGCAAAGAGCTTTATTGTAAACAATATTTCGAATCCAATTACGGTAAAAGACGTTGCTGAATATGTGAATCTTAGCGCTGAATATTTTACAAAGTTGTTCAAGCGCTCGACCGGCCAGAACATTAAAGAGTATATAGCCCGTTCAAAGGTCTCAGCTGCAAAAGAGATGCTCGAACATTCGAACATCTCCGTAAGTATGATCACATTGGAACTGGGATATTCCTATTTCTCCCATTTTACTCAGGTATTCAAAAAATACGAGCATATCACGCCAAGTGAGTACCGGAATAAATTCGCAAACCAGTGAGCCTCGGTCCTTCTATTTAAAAACACAGTACCCGGGACCTTCTACATTAAGTTGAAATCCTCAAAGTTGACCCTGTCGCACCATTTCAAATAACTCATGCAATTCTGCAACGTTCTTTAGATTCGCCACCAAAACCGATTACCGTATTTACGACAGAAATATCCAATAGGTTACATCTCTCTGCGTACCATTCGGATCGGCGGTCAGGGTTGCAGAAGAACATTTTTACCATACAGTTGGATAAATCTGTCGCAGGTCACAATATTATTTGCACCCAAGTGAGTTTGAATGTCCCTTTGAAATACAGTGGAACCTGTTTATTTTCAAAATATTGCTTCCGTACTGCACAAAAAGGTTGCCGTATCCAGAATACTGTCTATTTCAGGCTAGTTTGATCGCCGATGCGTTATAGATAAGAAAATTGTCATCCTCATTTAGTCTGAGTTTTTTGGTCGTGATTAGTAATTCTTCGGCTTTCAGTTCGAAGCAGATCAAAGTTTCAAACCATCCGTTAAGCCAGTGGATATGAAGAGCCAGCGTGTTTTGGTCGATGAATCTCGCGGCTGCGGCATATGCACCGAGACCAGGGAACGGGGAATCGATAAACCTACATGTCAGTGAACCATCCCACGAAGCGCAGAACTTCGCTCCGGTGTCAAGTGAAAGCGTTAGCGCATCATCAGAGATGTCCAGCTTGAAAGTGGAAATCCTGACATCTTTTGTACGATCGCGTAAGTCAGCAAAAAGATCGCCACTGCCTGGAGGGGCGACGATAAGCCATGGATCAAAGTTGCCGTTGCTGATCTGGTAAGAGCCGCATAACTTACGATTCAGACTGAGCGCGTTTGGCTCGTCTGATCGCAATTTTACAGAGGATTCCATCTGAAGGAGAGCGTTATAGTCCTCCTGTGCTGGCTTGAGAGGCTCGTTTTGCATCAACAAAAGAAGGTGAACATAAAGAGTGTCAAGGGTCTTCTGAGGTCCAAGGGGAACCATGGCACCCTCGTGGACTGCAACAACCAAATCCTTTTCGGGCCATATGATACCATACTGACCTTGTCCGCCGTCAAAGCGGAAAACGCCGGGGATGCTGCAAGCCCAAAGCTGATAACCGTACCCGCATCGGCCGTCTTTCTGTTCTGGTGCATAAGGGTTCTTGATCTGAATGGAAAGCGCTTCATGCACGAATTCCAGATCGAGTATTTGCTCGCCATTCCAGCAACCGCCATTGACATAGAGCATGGCAAGGCGCAGATTATCCTCTGTTCGTGCAAAAGTTCCAGGCTCGGCATCGATCTGGTTTGGGAATTTGAGCCATACGAAATGTTCAGGGCTGATACCGATCTTATTAAACAATCTGTCAGTGAGGTAATCCTTCATGTTCTGACCTGTACGCTTAAGGATGATAACTCCGAGCATGCAGGACCCTGAAGAGTTGTATGCAAAATGCGCACCTGGTTCAAAAGCCATTGGCGTTCTAAAATAGTTACCGACCCAGTCTTCAGACATGGAGGGATGGTGAGCCATCCCGTTGGTCATGGTCATGACATGTTTGATCGTGATACGTTTCATCATTTCAGGGATGTCATTATTCCGCTGGGCGATTTCGTCAGCGAACACATCAACCATTTTTTCATCGAGTGAGAGTCGGCCTTCCTTCAGGGCAATACCGATAGCAGTGGCTGTATAACTTTTACCGAAGGAGTGGTTGCAATGGACAAGCTCGGCACTATAGGGAGTCCACCAGCATTCAGCAAAAACTTTGCCATGTCTGGCAGCCATAAAGCCATTCATGGTGGTCAGGTCATGATCGAGCGCTTTTATGCAGTCCATAACCTGTCTGCTGGAGAAGCCCACCTCTTCGGGCGTACAACGTGGCAGTTTGTTTGTATGCATTAATACTTCTCCTTCTTACTTTCGAAATAGAAGTAAACCATTGCGACGATAATGAAACAACCGCATAAGCTGAAAACGAAGTTGTAACCCTGCAGGCCAACAATCAGGCCGAGAACTGCACCGCCCACCATAGGGCCGACGCCCTGACCAACATCCCCTCCAAGAAAAAAAGTACTTGTAGCAACGCCGCTTCTATCGCGGCCAATGTGGTTGATGCAACCAGCTTGCAGTGATGGCTGTGCTGCTCCCTGTCCGATTGCTCTAAGTACACAGGTGAGCAAGATAAGCCACAAAGAATGACTTATTCCCAGCATGAACATGGATATGGCAGTGATGATCATGCCGGGGAATACGGTGTATTTCAAGCCCTTGGAATCCATCAGTTTTCCAGCTATAGGCCTAATAAGGAAGAGACAGACCGCATAAACGGTGAAATAAATGCTAATTCCCTTTATTCCCAACTCGTCTGCAAAAAGGACGAGATAGGAGGCAATAATGCCATTAACAAAAGATAATGTGGAATACGGCAGTGTAAAGGGCAGCGCTTTCGGCTCGAAAAAATCGCGGAAGGCGACTTTACGTTTTTCAGTGATGGGATTCGGGTGGTGCAGGTTCTTGATGAACAGCAAAAACACACATGTCACGGCGGGGAGAACTGCAGCAGCAATGAAAGTTGCCTTCATGCCAACTGATTCAGCGATTGCCAGACCGAGACCGGGGGCACATGCTGAACCGATGAGCTGACTGATACCCATATAGCCTATGCCCTCGCCTGTTCTGTCTTCTGGAATGAAGCGGATAATCATGGAAACCTGGACAGTGCTGCCAACAGCGAAACCCAAGCCACTGCAGATACGGAAGAATATGATGAGGGGTATGTTTGTCGTGATTGCAAAGCCGAGCAGCCCTATGAGCATAAGTACATTGCTCCACATCAGAAGCCGGACATTATTAAACCTGTCTGTCATCAGGCCGCAGAAAGGACGGCTGAAAAGGGAGGTCAGGGAAAACAGACCGACTATAATTCCGGCAAGAGTGATCGTGGTGCCGATCCCCACAAGATACTTGGACATGATCGTCGCCACCATATAAAAGGAGAACGCGCTCATTGTACTGATCAGAATAACAAGGATATATGATCTGTTCCACAGTTTGGAGGAATTTGACAGTGTGTTCGTGTTGTTCATAGATGGTTCCTTATGGAAACGAGGGCACTGAGGTGCCCTCGTTCCAATCTAATTAGAACTCAATAATTGGTTGATGGTTATTTTGCTGCAAGCCATTTATCCAACTGAGCTTGTTTTTCAGCGATGACTTTGTCAATGCCCGCATCTTTCAGTGCCTGCTGAAATACAGGGAGCACCTCATCAATATTAACTTCTCCATTGATAAGTGGCAGGTAGTACTGAGCGATAACGTTATTGCACGCAGTTACCTGGTCAGCAACAGGAGTGCTGTCAAAGGTGAAACCAAGCGCCAATGATGCTTTGGCTTCAGCGTTGGTCTTGGTCATCATATCCCACATATCGTCGGGTTGATGACTCCATACAGGGGCAGATGAGGAATTGGGTAGGTGGTACGAGGCACCGAGACCAGTCCAACCACAATTCGTCATATTCATGCCTTCAGGGAATTCAACCTTGCCATCTTTGTTGATGATGTAGTTTTCACCTTCAATACCATTGCCAATAAGATTCGCAGCTTCGGCATTTGAGTAGAAGACTCTCAGAACACGCATTGCAGCTTCTTGATTTTTTGAGAAACTTGTAATGTGCCACAGATAGGTGGTGGCGTTTCCGGTAGTGATAAAGCGATCTCCAATTTGAGTGCCGGTCATATCATCACCGTAAGACTGCTGAATGTTAGCTTCGTACAACCATTCATCTATATCCCAACCATAACCGGGTGTGCCGACAGTGATGCCATTCTGTACACTCAACAGAGTTGGGTTGGTATTGCTCATGCTGTCGGGAGAGATAACATCATTTTCTTGCCAAATCTTGACGTTTTTAAGTAAGTTCATGAAATAGTCAGATTCGTAGTAATTTTCAACTTTAGAACTATTCACTGGGTCAATTAAAACGCCGAGGAAGTTTGTGTCGCTGAGGTAATCGATGTCTTTAGGAATCCAATAGGTCTCAGTTGCTCCAGGAATATAGTAATGTGAAGGGTTCTCCTCCTTCATTTTAAGGATAGCATCTGTGACTTCATCTAGCGTGTCGATATTAGTCCAGTCGATGCTTGCGGAGTCAGAGTCAGTTTTCTTGACGATGTAGAGCATTGGAGAGGAGTAGGGGCCATAAGAAGGAAGACCATAGAGTTTGCCGTCAATCTTGGCGGAATCAAGAACTTTAGGCGTTGCAGCAAACAAGTCTAGAATGCCTTGTCCATCCGACGTAAGCAGATCATCCAGTGGGGCTACCTGACCGTTTGAAACAAGGGTGCTCAGAGGCATGTACCAGAATGACGAAAAAATGTCGATAGAGTCGGCGCCGCCGGAGAGCATCAGGTTGAACTGGGTGCCCATGGATGAGAAGTCGACAGGAACGAGGTCAATCTCAGCCTGTGCTTCTTCCCTCAAAATGACGTTAAGAGCTTCCTCTATTTTAGCTTCGGAAGGTGTTGGAAAAATCCTGGTGTAGGCCATGCGAATGACAGGATAATCCTCACCACTGCTCGCTACATCAGTAGTGGCGGCGGGCGCTACTTCAGTAGACTCAGTATCAACAGCAGCGGGGGTGGTAGTACTAGCGGGGGAGCCGCAGGCACTGAGCATTGAAACGATCAGCAGCACAAAAACGATCTTCATAAAAATGCCATGCTTTTTCATTTTACTTCTCCTTGTCTATTCAATTGATTTTTCACAGGGACGATCAGCCTATGGTTTTAACATAATAACAACAGGCTTAAAAGCTCTGCCATCAATTTTCTGGCGCTTTTTATCAACTTTCTGGCTATTTTATTTCAAATTTCAGTCAAGGTAACCGAAGTTTTGCACCAATTTTTCTTTAAGATGTTTGATGCTTTGTATTATCTTTCGTATAAACACCTAGCGTTTTGTATCGATTATTTGATAAATGACAGTAACAGCCTGCCGAAATTTGTACATGAAAAATGTGTAAATATAATCGGTTTGAAATCTCTGCGTAATCTCGCCTTTTTACAAATAACTGTGATTGATTTCAGAAATGTAATAAATTTAAACAGAATTTTGATATTTTTAAGTATGTGCCTTTGTTACGATGTTTAAAGAAAGCATGAAGTAAACACAAATATAGTTAATATGCACCGATTTTTCTTTCTGGCAGACTTGTTATTGTGTGTCAATGCATCTCAAAACTAAGATGTCTCGAGGATTCGGATCGTAAAATTTCACTCTGATTTCAGAAAGACCGTTACTCCCTAAATTATGTCTGATTCCAGGAAACAGTACAAACAAGATTGTCCTTCAAGGTCTGGCTGTTGGAGAACAAATGCCGGAATATTTGTATGATTGTTTGGATGCAATCCCTTTTGTGGTGATAAGCGTTGCGATGAAGTAAGTTTTATTTACAATGACACAAAACAGATTTGGCAGACAATTTTCATTTACCAGTCCTAAACTAAAATGTATTAAAAAGAAAGGTATCGGCTAAATCACTGCAAATTTAACAATAAAGACAAGTGCGTGGACTAAAGAATTACGGTTTTTTTACAAGAATGACGATTCTTGCACTTATTAATCTGCAGGTTTGAGTTCTAGCATATTTTGCAACTTCACTTGCCATGTTTTCATCACTATTTTTACCACAGGCGAAGGTAGAAGAATGGAGTTAATTATGGGAAAACTGACAAAGACAATAAATGAACAGGGAATGCCCAATAACGAAACCCCTAATTTAAAACAGAAGAGAGGAAGGAAGTTCTTACGCTTCCTGCCGTTGTACTTGATGCTATTGCCGGGAATCGCATATCTGATCATCAATAATTACCTCCCTATGATGGGATTGCTGATTGCATTTAAAAAAGTCAATTATTCGCTGGGTATTTTCCAGAGTCCTTGGGTCGGTTTAAGTAACTTCAGGTACTTGTTTAGTAACAATGATGCGTTAATAGCCATTCGCAATACAATCCTCTATAATCTCGGATTTATTGTTTTAGGTAACCTTCTCGCCATCACAGTGGCGATCGCGCTTGATAGTGTGCGCAGTACCATTTTCAAGAATATCAGTCAGGTTGTTTTTCTGGTTCCGTTTTTGCTTTCAACAGTAATTGTTAGTTACATTGTTTTCGCATTTCTGAGTCCGTCCAACGGGTTTGTTAATAATTCAATTCTTCCGATGTTTGGCATAGATAAAGGGATTAAGTGGTACAACGAAGCCAAATACTGGCCGGTGATATTGACGTTGGTGTTTCTATGGATGTCATTCGGCTACAGTTCGATTATTTATTATTCTTCAGTGATTGGCATTGACAAGTCTCTCTATGAGGCTGCGGTGATGGATGGCGCCAGCACTTGGAAGCAGATCATGTATGTCACCCTCCCAAGTCTAAAACCCACCATCATCATCCTGGTACTGCTGGCAATAGGACGGATATGCTATTCAGATTTTGGGTTGTTCTACCAAATCCCGCAACATAGCGGACTTTTGTACTCAACCACCCAGACGATTGACACCTTTGTTTATAGAGCACTCCTGGAACTCAATGATGTTGGACGCTCTTCTGCCGCCGGCTTTCTACAGTCTTTAGTTGGCTTTATCTTGGTATTCGGGGCTAACTGGTTCATAAAGAAGTTGGATAAAGAAAGCGCTCTTTTATAAACGGAGAAATGAAAAAATGATAAATACAAGCAAGATTTTCAGTTTCTTTTCAACTTTGTTTCTTGTATTGCTGGTTGTGATTTGTGTTATTCCCTTCTGGCTTTTATTCGTGAATTCATTCACATCCGAGACTTATCTGATCCAGAACGGATATTCGCTTTTGCCGAAAGAGTTCAGTCTGGCAGCGTATAAGTATCTATGGCTGGCGATGAGCTCAATCGGCAGAGCCTATTTGATGAGCGTCATCATATCAGTCATTGGTGTTACTGTGAGTCTGCTACTGACAATACTGTTTGCCTATCCGCTTTCCTGTAAGGATCTTCCCGGTCGTAATGTGATTTCCTTCTTCCTGTTTTTTACCATGCTCTTCAACGGCGGCCTTGTGCCAACCTATCTGGTCTATACCAACATCTTGAACGTCAAAGACTCTCTGGCAGGTATGATCGTGCCTTACCTG
>PNNU01000140.1 GCA_013824385.1 Anaerolinea sp. | reverse complement strand
CACAAAACGTTCGGGGCTTTCACGCAAAGCTAAAGACCGAATGGTCATCATTCTGTTCCTTTTTCCAGCACTTGTAATTTTCATGCTTTTCGTGATTTATCCAATATTCCGGTCCGTCTATTACAGCACCTTTGATTGGAAGGGTTTGGGTGCAGCAACCCATAATATTGGTTTAGAGAATTACAAAAAAATCCTTATCGACAGTGTATTTCAGAAATCTGTTGTGAATGTCATCATCATTATCGTACTTTCATTGGTACTTCAACTTCCGGCAGCTATCATTCTTTCAACCATGGTCGCCCGTGACCTTCCCGGCCGCGCCTTGTTCAGAACCATATTTTTCCTCCCCTATGTTCTATCTGAAGTCAACGCCGCCATCATGTGGATGCTGTTATACAACCCTGACCCCGATCGCGGATTCATTAACGGGATTTTGGTCGCCTTGGGGGTAAACCCTATCAACTGGCTTGCAGATATGAATGTCGTTCTTTTTGCAGTTTTTGTTGTTTTGACTTGGAAATACTTCGGTTTTCATATGCTGCTCTATTTAACCGGTCTTCAAAATATTCCTACGGAAATTGAAGAAGCGGCACGCATGGATGGTGCCAATTCTTTTCAAAATTTTTGGTACATCACCTTACCTCTTTTAAGCGGCACGATCAAAACATCGGTACAAATGTCGGTTTTAGGCTCCATTCAGCAGTTTATCCTGGTTTGGGTAATGACCAAAGGCGGACCGGTAAACGCAAGTGAGGTTATGGCAACCTATATGTATCGTTTCGGTTTTGTCAGATTCCAATTTGGATATGGTTCTGCAGTAGCAATCATCATGTTCCTTATTTGTGTCATTTTCTCGCTGCTTTATCGGCAATTGACCAATAAACCAGATTACTTGACTGGCCTTTAGAAAGGTTTTTCAACATGCAAAGAATTATTCCTACGCCACGTTGGATGAGAAAAGCGGTACCAAGGTTTTTTCAATATTTACTCCTTACATTCACAACGATTTTAATTTTCGTCCCAATAGTGATATTGCTCTTTGGAAGCGTAAAAACCACGGGCATGATGTATTCTCACCCTTATTCCATTCCTAATCCACCTGATTGGACTAATATCATCAAGATTTTGTCCACGCCAAGCTTTTGGGGCATGATGAAAAACAGTTTAATCGTCATGGTTTCCACGACTGCGCTCACAGTTTTTCTGTGTGCCTTGGTCTCATTTGTCTTTGCCCGTCTCGAATTTCGTGGGAAAAACTGGATTTTCAATCTTTTCACGGTTGGATTGATGTTCCCCATCAATGTTGCGATTTTGCCTGTTTATTTTGTCCTTCGCCAATTGGAACAATATGGCATCAACATGATCGATAGTCTGATGGGTGTCATTCTTGTGCAAACCGCCTTCCAACTTTCAGGAAATATCATGATCTTGAGGGGATTCTTCACAGCGGTGCCAAAAGAACTTCAGGATGCAGCTTATATTGACGGCTGCACCAATTTTGATTTCTTCTGGCGCATCATGCTTCCACTTGTGAAACCCTCATTGGCAGCCATCGCGGCACTCATTATGATTGCCAGTTGGAACGACTTGCTGGTTCCACTTGTCGTTTTAAATAGCGACAAACTCTGGACCTTACCACTTGGCACCATGCAATTCCAGGGACAATATTCACAAGACCTGGCAATAGTCTCTGCTTTTGTAGCCTTATCAGCAATTCCAACCATCATTTTCTATTTCTTTGCAGAGAAACAAATCGTCGCTGGTTTGACTTCTGGTGCAGTAAAAGGTTAGTCGTTTAAAAAGATCACAAGGTGTTGTTACCAGAAATACTCAACGTACTGCAAGGTACTCAATGAGATCCACGGCAAATGGCACTTATGGTTTTGAAATTTTTACTAAGGAGTTCCTTATGAGTGAAAGTGACCGCGCGGATAACCCTGCGTACTTGAACACCTTACTACCATTTTCAGAACGGGCGAAAGACCTTGTCAGTCGTTTAACGCTTGATGAAAAAATTGGTCTGATGAATCACCCCGCGCATGGCATTCCGCGTCTGAATATCCCTAAATACAATTATTGGAGTGAAGCACTACACGGCATGGCTCGAAATGGACGCGCCACGGTTTTCCCACAGGCCATTGGCATGGCCGCCACCTGGGATAAGGCTCTGATTCATCAAGTAGCAACCGCCATCAGCGATGAAGGCCGCGCCAAGTATCATGCCGCCCTGCGCCGCAATGGATTCACCGAACAATACCAGGGTCTGACTGTCTGGTCACCTAATGTCAATATCTTCCGCGATCCACGCTGGGGCCGCGGACAGGAAACCTGGGGCGAAGATCCCCTTCTTACCGGTGAGATGGCTTCAGATTTCGTCAAAGGGTTGCAAGGTGACGATCCCAAGTATCTCAAACTGGCTGCCTGCGCCAAACATTACGCGGTTCATTCCGGACCGGAGAAAGACCGTCACATCTTTAATGCCGTCGTCACCAAGCGTGAACTTTATGACACCTACCTGCCTGCCTTCAAAAAACTGGTCACGGAGGCTAATGTTGAATCCGTGATGGGCGCCTACAACCGCACACTGGGCGAAGTTTGCTGTGCCAGCGATTTGCTAATCAAAGACATTTTACGCGGTGAATGGAATTTTGAGGGCCATTTCGTTTCAGATTGCATGGCTCTTTCTGATTTTCACCTCAATCACAAAGTAACCAAAGATGAAGCGGAGTCTGCTGCCATGGCTATAAAGCACGGTTGCGACCTGGGCTGCGACCATGTTTACGACCAGATTCCTGAAGCCATCAAACGCGGCATCCTGTCTGAAGCCGAGGTGGACATCTCACTCGAACGCACCATCCTAACCCGGATGAAACTGGGCATGTTCGATCCGCCAGAATCGGTGCCTTATGCCTCCATTTCCATGGATGTTGTGGCTTGCGAGAAACATCGCAAGCTGGCTTATAAGTCCGCCACTGAGTCTGTGGTTCTTCTCAAGAATAAAGATAACATTCTGCCTATTAAACCAACCACTAAAAAGATTTTCGTCACCGGCCCTACCGCCACCAGCCTTGAAGTACTGTTGGGTAATTACTATGGCTTCAACAATCAAATGACCACTCTACTAGAAGGCATCACCGGCCGCCTGCCCGAAGGCATGGGTATGGAATACCACTCCGGGGCGCTGTTAAAACACACCAGGGAAATCAAAGATACCTGGGCTCCCGGCATGGCGCAATCTGCAGATTTTGCAATTGTGTGCGCTGGAACCTCCTCGTTCCTAGAGGGTGAAGAGGGTGAATCACTGCTCTCACCGCAAAATGGCGACCGTGAGAGCATCTCATTGCCAGCCAGCCAGGTGAATTACATCAAAGAACTTTCCATCGCCGGCGCTAAAATCGTGCTGGTGCTCACTGGCGGCAGCCCGATTGCCCTGGGCGAGGTCGAAGACATGGTGGATGCAATTCTCTTCGTTTGGTATCCCGGTATGGAAGGCGGTAAAGCAGTTGCGGATGTACTATTTGGCGATGTTTCACCCTCAGGCAAGCTGCCTTTAACCTTTCCTAAATCGCTTGAACAATTGCCTGCCTTTGATGATTACAGTATGGTCGGTCGAACTTATCGATACATGACCTTTGAACCCCTATTCCCCTTCGGCTTTGGCTTGAGCTACAGCTCATTTGAATACTCCGACCTGAAACTGGAGAGTGACTCTATCCAAAAAGATGGATCTCTGAACTTCCAATTCACTCTACGCAATACCGGCACTCAAACCGCCTCAGAAGTGGCTCAGTTCTATTTGAGCGATCTGCAAGCCTCCGCCATCGTCCCCTTGCAGCACCTGGTTGGTTTTGAACGGCTTGAGTTGCAGCCAGGAACCAGCCGCACCATTGTTTTCAAAATAACCCCCGAAATGATGTCTTTTTTTGATGATGAAGGCAAACTCACTCTTGAGCCGGGCGAATTCCGGTTGGAAGTGGGCGGTTGTTCACCCAGCGCCCGCGGACAAGTGTTAGGTGCGCCCAAACCATTGATTAAGACATTTACTGTAAAATAATAGTGAACAAAGGAGCTAGTAGTGACTGAATATCTACCAAAACCTGAACACAAATTTACCTTTGGCCTGTGGACCGTCGGCAATACCGGACGTGATCCATTTGGAGAACCCACCCGCGCGAAGAAATCCCCTGTGGAACTGGTACATTTATTGGCAGAAGTTGGCGCCTGGGGCGTCAATTTCCACGACGACGACCTGATTCCCATCAACTCAACCCCTGCCGAACGTGAGACGATCATCAAGGACTTCAAAAAAGCCCTGGCCGAGACTGGTCTGGTCGTGCCTATGGCCACCACCAACCTGTTTGGCGATCCCATCTTCAAAGACGGCGCTTTTACTTCCAACGATGCCAAAGTCCGCGCTTACGCACTGCAGAAAGTCATGACCAATATTGACCTCGGCGTCGACCTTGGCGCGAAAATCTACGTCTTTTGGGGCGGACGCGAAGGCACCGAAACAGACGCTTCGAAAGATCCCATTACAGCGACCAAACGCATGCGCGAAGCCTTGAATTACCTTTGCGATTATGTGAACGATCAAAAGTATGATCTTAAATTTGCACTTGAAGCCAAACCCAACGAACCTCGCGGGGATATCTACAACGCTACGACCGGTCACATGCTGGGCCTTATCGCCACCCTCGACCATCCCGAGATGGTTGGCGTCAATCCCGAGGTAGCCCACGAACACATGGCTGGCTTAAATTTCGCTCACAGCGTCGGTCAGGCGCTTGATGCCGGCAAGCTCTTCCATATCGACCTAAACGATCAATCCTTTGGCCGGTATGACCAGGATTTCCGCTTTGGCATGGTTAACCAAAAAGCCGCTTTCTTTTTGGTAAAATTGCTCGAGGATTACAAGTATGACGGCAGCCGGCACTTTGATGCACATGCCTATCGCACCGAAGACTATGAAGGTGTCAAGAACTTCGCCCGCGGATGCATGCGCACCTACCTTATTTTGAAAGAAAAAGCCGCCAGATGGAACGCCGACACAGAAATTCAAGGCCTTCTGGCTGAAGTTAATGCAGATGACGGTTCCATGAACAAATTCCTGGGCAAGTACTCTGCGGATAAAGCCAAAGCACTCAAGCTGCAAACCTTTGACCGCCCGGCCATCGCCGCCCGCGGTTTGGACTACGAACGCCTGGATCAACTTACCGTTGAAATTCTATTAGGCGTCCGCTAATCACTTTTTGGAGTAAAGATATGGCATATTTTTTGGGTATTGACACTTCCACAACCTCCAGTAAGGCCTTACTCATTGATGAAATGGGTAAGGTCGTTGCTGTAGCATCAGCCCCGCACAGCCTGCAGACCCCTCACCCGCTTTGGTCCGAACAGGATCCGCAGGAGTGGTGGCAGGCAGTTTCCACCAGTATTAAATCTGCCCTCGAAATTGCCAAAATCCGCGGAGATCAAGTCGGAGCCATTGGCCTGACCGGTCAGATGCACGGCCTGGTGCTGATGGATGAAGATGGCAAGGTCTTGCGCCCAGCCATCTTGTGGAATGACCAACGTACCCAATCACAATGTGATGAGATTCATCAAAAGATCGGCAAAGAAGCCTTCATCCAGATCACCGGCAATGTAGCCCTTACCGGGTTTACCGCACCCAAGATATTGTGGGTCAAAGAAAACGAGCCGGAAGTCTTTGCCAAAGCAAAACATGTGCTGCTGCCCAAGGATTACGTCCGTTACAAGCTTACGAACAGCTACGCTATGGATAAAGCCGACGGCGCAGGTACCGTGCTTTTCGACCTGCACGCGCGCGATTGGTCATCTGAAGTCCTCACTGCCCTTGAAATTCCGCGTGCCTGGATGCCCCGCACCTATGAAGGCACCGAAGTTACAGGTTCTGTCAGCCGCGAGGCCGCAGCCCTGACTGGATTGAAAGAAGGCACCCCTGTTGTAGCTGGCGGTGGCGATCAAGCCGCAGGCGCTGTGGGCATGGGTGCCGTGGAACCGGGTGTGGTTTCTCTCACCCTGGGTACCAGCGGTGTGATCTTTGCAACGACCCCGGCTGCTTACATTGAACCCGCTGGCCGCCTGCACGCATTTTGCCACGCCGTCCCGGGGATGTGGCACTTCATGGGCGTTATGCTCTCAGCAGCAGGCAGCTTGCAGTGGTATCGTGACACGCTTGCCCCCAATGTGGACTTCACTGACCTGCTGAAAGGCGCCGATAGCGTCCCTGCCGGCAGCGAAGGACTGGTGTTTTTGCCTTATCTTTCTGGTGAACGCACCCCCTACCCCGATCCCCTGGCCAGAGGCGCTTTCATCGGCCTCACCCTGCGTCACACGCAAAACCTTATGACCCGCGCCGTACTTGAAGGCGTTGCCTTCGGTTTAAAAGACAGTTTTTCATTGATCAAGAATGCCGGCTTGGGCAAAATCACCCAGGTACGCGCTTCTGGCGGCGGCACTAAAAGTCCGCTTTGGAGGCAGATATTGGCTTCTGTGCTGGATGTTGAACTGGTCACGGTCAACTCTGCTGAGGGCGGCGCTTACGGTGCGGCTTTACTGGCGGGTGTGGCCGGCGGCGTCTGGAAGGACGTGCCGACAGCTTGTAATGCCTGCATCAAGATCACGGGCAGCACATCACCAGATGCACAACAGGTCGAAACCTATGATAAGGTTTATTCCATCTATCGGGATCTGTATCCGGTGTTGAAGAATAAGTTTGCCGCTTTGTCTGAAATAGTCTAAAAACAACTTCCTTTCAACACAAACGCCCTGGAATCGGGGCGTTTTGATAGTTTTTTCACAAAAATCGATGGGGCTTTTGTATAATTATTCCATCACAATTTGAAGGAAAAAGTCCCAATATGAATTCAATTTCGGAAGAGAAACTCAAGGTTAGCAACGAATTTCTACAACAGCCGCTCATCGCCAGAATGGCCACCGCGGACTTGAACGGCCAGCCTCATGTCGTCCCCGTTTGGTTCGGCTGGGATGGTAGCACCCTGTGGATCAGCTCTTATTCAAATACGCGCAAGGTTGGCGACCTGGAAAAGAACCCAAAAATCTCTGTGGCAATCGATATTGCTGAAAATAACGGCGATAATAAAGGTGTGATCTTTGAAGGTTCGGTAGAACTGATTAGAGAACCGCGTGAATTCTTGCGAGAGAAATTTGTGTGGATCTACACCCGCTACCTTGGCCCTGAAGGCGTGTTGGCTAAAGAACCACAAAGCTGGATTGAAGATCCACACAACCTGTTGATTAAACTGACACCTGAAAAGGTAATTGGCCTCTACATTTAGCCGATCTTCGCCAAAAAGGCTTTTACGGATTCCATATACTTGTCAAACTGGTCCCGGCGAATGTTATGCCCGGCGCCATCAATCTGAACGACTTCAATTTTGGCAATCCATTGTTTTAATGGAGTGACTTCTTTCTCACCCAGAATTGCTCCTTTTTTGAGATCAGCGGTTAGGAGTAAAGCAGGGCAGGAGATTTTCTTAAATAGTTCTTCGAATCCCATCGATGAAAGATCCACCATCTCGACTAATTTAACTATTTTAGGACTGTAGCGAAGCTTGGCATTCACCCAGGGCTCCAGATCAGCCTCTGCCCAACCGGGGCTTACGGCTCGAACCTCGGCAAACAAATCTTCTTTTGTTTTCCGCTTGTTTGAGGCAACCCAAAGCGCCAGTGGATTAGGTTGTTGAGGTTCTTTTGCATCCGTTTTCTTGATCATCCAAAATGGCGGGGGATCTTCAAGAACGATAGCCCTGGCCACATCCGGATATAACCCTGCGAGTGTCAGCGTGGTGATGGCACCCATAGAATGCCCCAAAATGATGGGTTTATCTAATGCCAATTCCTTTATCAGCGCAGCAACCTCACCCGCCATGACT
>PNNU01000139.1 GCA_013824385.1 Anaerolinea sp. | reverse complement strand
TATTAACATTTATTTTATTCTTTGAATACAATAGTCCATATTCTTTATACCGGACTGGTTTAACATCTTCATGTGCCATCTTTACACCAGTAGCCCGGGACATCTTAACAGCAATTGTTGCAACTTTGTTTTCTTCACCGAATACATCGTCAAATACTATCAATGCTCGATGTAACTCATTATCATCGATTGAACAAAAAATAAACCCATTTTCCACAAGAAGATTTCGGGCAAGCATAAGCCGATCCCTCATCATCGATATCCAGCTTGAATGCTGGTATGAATCTTTATAAATAAAATCATCACTACCCGTGTTATAAGGCGGATCAATGTAGATTAATTTAAATTTCGATTTATAGGCAGCAGAAAGCAAGGAAAGAGCCTGGAAATTTTCACTATGAATTAATAATCCAAACATTTGTTCATCGATATTTTCAACACATGCTAATAGCGAATCAACAAATGTATGGGGAAAGAATTTTGTATCCAACGCCAAAAAAGGATTTGCTTTCAGAAATTCCACTGTAAGAGGTATACTATAACCAGGTTTTATAAGATCAGCTTTGATTTCATCAATCGTAAACAAGCGCACCCATTCCTCGCGCTGGGCATCGTTGGCACAAATTTCGGGATAAAGTCCCTCGGGCACGCGGTCCAGTGTGATACAGTAGTTGGTCTCGACCACGAATTTCTTCTTCAACCACAGTTTCTTTTGAAAGTCCTCGATCTGCGCCAGGAATTCGATGATCTTGTGCGCGATCAGGCGGATGACTTTGATCTTGCTTAGGTACTGTTCCACACGCGGCGCGCCTTCGTCCTCAATATCATCCAGGTGCATGACCTCGTTTTTGATGTAAAAGTCCAGCTCGCGGTTCAAGAATCCACGCAAGTCCTTATGAATGAAGTAATCGAAGGTGTTGCGGGCAGTGTAATCAGCCAGATGTTTTTCCAGCAGCGTGCGTTTGGGGTTGCTCTCGGTCGGCGCCAGCGTCTTCAGATCCGCTGCCCATTCCGCCGGCGCTCCCGCCAGAATGGTCTCGGCTGCCAGTGTGCTCAGCGCCTTTTGGTCGCGCTTCTCGGAGTCAGCGCGGTACTCAAAACGCAGGATTAGCGCATCGCCTTCAACCGCAATTGGGTTTTCTGGTGCCAGAATGAAGCGGCTTTCCTTATTGGCATCGGCTTTGACGTTGTCTTTTTCAGTTTCCGCTTCCACGATCTTGAAGTGCGCCAACCTTCCCGAGGGCAAACGGAAAGAGTAATCACGGAAGTTCTCGGTAGTCTTCACGTAATACTGGTCGGCATTGGCCCAGTGAAGTTTAACCTCTTCACCCTCATAAGGGATGGCGTAAACGCCTTCTTTGTAGCGCCGCATCGAGATGAAATCGCCGTTGTCGTAATAGCGCCGGAAGAAGCTGAATAAGTGCGAATAGACTTCGTTTTCCAATGCAGCGGTGTCCACACTGTAGGCTGCCTGCACATCCCGTAATTCTTTCACTTTAGGAGATTGTTCCGGGTCGAAACCCGCATCAATGGCAGACTGTCTGGCCTGCTCGATCTTCTCTTCTAGCACTTTTTTATCTGCCGGGCGGTACTGGTCAAAGGCGGTCTTCACTTGAGGCAATAAATCTCTATCGAGAAAATGAGTAATCTCATCCCTTTTCTGGTTCATAATGCGGTAGATCCCAAAATCCAGATCGGCCTGGTCCAGTTGGAATAGTTCTTTCAGGAGCGTGCTCAGTTTTTCATAGGCTGTGGGCATGGTCATTTTCCTTGTGTCTCACTTGTGAGAATTAAAACCGTTTGTGTCTCACCTATAGATATAAGTGACACTCAATATCAAACCACTTTCCACGCAATCGTGAAGAGTGGTTCAGATGCTGTTTTTTGAGTCATTCTTTTTTCCAATGTGCTAATCAGGTCATCCCTTTTTTGTGCAATTTCATCTTCCATATCAAAGATCTGCTGCCTTTGGCGGCGTTTTTTCTTTTCCAGATCCTGAATTTTTTCCTGAAGCTGGTGCTGTTCTTCCAAAGTAGTTGCCATCCTTGACTGCCGGTTTAATACCTTGATCTGCTGTTTGGTATCCCTCAATTCCTTTTCAGATGCAAGTATCATATCATCCGCCCATTTTTCCAGTCGATCACGGGCTTCGGTGAAATGGCGATTGTTTTCCTCCAACGAACGGCTGATGGCAGCCTGTACATGCCGTTGGGTTTCTTTTTCAAGGTGCAGTCTAGCATCCTCGCCCGCATCTGTAACTGCGGTTATGATCCCCTTGCAATGAAACAGTTTTTCTAGAGTTTCCTGGTCAAGAGAGTTCCCCGCAGAATCAAATCCTGAAAATAATAAGTATTCCTCCCTCTCAAAAGAGTCGATCGCCAATTGTTGCAATTGCAGCCAACCGCTTTTCCCTTTGAGCGCTTCCACCATTGCCACTTTTACGGGATTATGACTAATATCAAAAGTTACCAGCCTTGTTGGTGTATCATTTGCTTTCGCCTGCTGTAGCACAAACTCCCCCAGCGGGTGTGAAAGGCGGTAAAGGAAATCCCCGGTGATGTTTTCTTCCACTTTGGAGATCAGGTGGTACTTGCCGGGTAGGAATTCATTCATTCCCGGTGCTGGAATTTGAAAGGTCAACTCCCGGTCATCAAAGCGCGCCTGTTCAGCCAGTATGAATTTTGTTACCACCCAGAACATATGGGAAAACCAATCCAATCGTTCCCGGGTATTCATGAGATTTGCTTTTAACCTGGAGTGTACATCCTCATCAAAATTTTCCAATAGTATCTTTCGGGTATCCTGGAGCCGGCTTTGGATGGTTTGATCCAGTTCTCGCTGCAGGATATTAAATGCCAGCTCAATCTCTTTTGTAGTTCTGCATTGTTGGTAGATATCCAATATTCTGCGTTCAAAATCCATACCGGATTCAATGCTACCCAATACATCATCCGATGCGCCAAAGACACCATTGAACAGGTTGAACTTTTCATTAAGCAGCTCATATACCCGCTGATCTGCGGCATTGCTTTCGTTTAGAAAATTGATCACTACAACATCATGCTTTTGACCATAACGATGGCATCTGCCAATCCTCTGCTCGATCCGTTGAGGGTTCCAGGGAAGATCATAATTGATAACCAGGGAACAGAACTGCAAGTTAATTCCCTCGGCAGCAGCCTCTGTGGCGATCATGATACTGGCCGTGTTCTGAAAGTGTTCGATAAGCGCTGTGCGAACATTCACATCTTTGGAACCGGTTGCCCTACCGTTTTCCCGGTTGGCTTCCACCCACCTTTCATAGATCATGGTTTGTTCTGTATCATTGTTCGTTCCATTGAAAATAACTGTTTTACCGGCATATCCATTGGCATCCAGGAAGTCTTTTATATAGCGTTGTGTCCGCCTTGATTCTGTGAAGAGAACCGCTTTCTGCGGGGCACCCATTTCTGCCATCTTCTTAAATCCAACATCCAAAGCGATCAACAATGATCGGATTTTGCTATCCACACCAATGCTGCGAGCCCATCTAGAAAACAGTTCAAGCTCTTGAATTTCTGAATTTAGCTTAACCAGATCGATAGGAGCATCGTTCTTTTTTTCTGAATTAATCTTTTCTTCAGGGGATTCATCTTCAGATTTGTCAGGTTCGAATTCCATTGGATCTTCACCGGAAAGGATCGCATCCAGCAATTCATCATCCATCTCTTCATCGGTGAGTATTTCCTCTGCAATGGACTTCCCCCCGTTTTGCTTTTCTCGAAGATCGATCAAGCGATCACGCATTGTTTCCAATGTACCAGCGACAGCCTGTGGCGAAGATGCTAATAATTTCCGAACAATAAGGGTAGTCAGGTGGCGTTGTTGTTGGGGTAAAGCATAAGTATCTGGTCTTTGTAAAAATGCCGAGATTGCCTCATACAGTTTTTGTTCGTTTTCAGTTGGCTTGAATGGGCGGGTAATTAGCCTTCGTTCTGTATATTTTACATATTCCAATACCTGTCGTCGGAGCGTCCTGATCGAGTAGAATTTCAATCGCTCCCGAAGGACGTTCAAATCTCCCCCAGCATTTGTATATTGTGTCCGGAAGGATGGCAAGTCGCCAAAGATTCGATCATCTATCAATGTAGTTAGACCATAAAGCTCAAGTAACGAGTTCTGAAGTGGAGTGGCTGTTAATAGTATTTTGCGAAAGTCTTCAATTGCCCAACGGATACGTTGACCCATTTTATTACTTTGCCGGTAAGCATTTCGCAATTTATGCGCTTCGTCTATGACCACCAGGTCCCAGTGTATGGCTTTGATCTCTTCTGCGCATTTACTGGCATAATTCAGGGAAGTAATAACCAGGCTCGTGGAGTCAAATGGCATCGGGTTGCCGGTGGCTATTTGTTCTTTATATGCTTTGGCATCCAATACTACGGTTGGGAGGTTGAACTTTTCAGATAATTCCAACGCCCATTGCTTCCGAATCGAAGCAGGGGTGATCACCAGCAATTTTCTTTTTCGTTCAGCCCAATATTCGCATAGGACAAGGCCAGCCTCGATCGTTTTTCCCAGCCCAACTTCATCGGCTAAAAGCACACCTTTTGAAACTGGTGAGCGAACAGCGAATAAAGCCGCTTCAATCTGATGTGGGTTCAAGTCCACACAGGCATCAAAAATAGATCTGGATAGTCTCTCGACACCTGCTCCACCCTGGCGGGTTAGCTCATATGCAAAGTATTTGGCGTGGTATGGTGTAGTCATTCCCCGCATCACCGTTTTAGTTGTCTCATAGTGTAATAATTATACAGGAATGTCAATAATATTTTATTAATATTCATGATTCAGTATTGTTCTCATTAGTCCTTTTTGCCTCCTTCTTGCCAAGTGTGGTGGTTTATCGACATTGCTTACGCAAAGTAATAAAGAAATTAATTGGCCACCAATTTATTTCAAGACCGGATTGGGCATATAAAGGTATTGCATTAACAAAAAACCATGCTATACTATTTATGAATGCAATAGAACAAGCGTTCGCTAAATAACTGCCTGACTGGCGTAGAGACGGGGCACGGATTGATTTCCGTGCCCCGTTTTTTATTGTTAATTTTTGAGGAGATGCTGATGCCAATTTGCCAAAGTAACCGAAAGTCTATTTCTCAAAAGACTGATAAACATATTATTCTTCGGATTAATTGCGGAGATCAATAATGAGTATCAAAGTATCTTCTTTGGTATGGGGAATAAACTTATCTGTTACATTGAAAATAGTTTGCCTTTGCCTGGCAGATTATGCAAATGACCAGGGTAATAATATTTTTCCAAAGAACCAGACCATCGCAGAGAAGACCGGCCTCAATAAAAGAACAGTCCAAAAAGCCCTCCGGGAACTTGAAGAAATTAATATCATCAATCAGGTTGGTTACTCGAAATATGGAACAAAGAAATATCAGATCAACCTTGAACACCTCAGCAATCTATCCAGTGGCAGATCGGTTCCTCCGGAAATCGAAGATCAGGATTGTGAAAATTCATTTATCACTAATGATATTCGGGTGAACCACAGCCATCCAGAGGGTGAATCTGAAGACACATTAAGCCAAGAAGGGATGAATTACGGCCATCCCAGGGGTGAATCTGAGGACACATTAAGCGAATTGGAGGTGACCGACTACCACCCTGGGGGTGACACTGATGACATTGAGTATGCCATCGGGGTGAATCTGGTGCATCCAGGGGGTGGTTCTGGGACATCCGATCCATCAATTAACCATCAAGTAATTAACCACCATTTAACCCGTGGCCTGCAAGAAAATAAAAAAATCCTAGAACCTGGTCATGAATCCCATAAAAGAAGTTTTTCTTCTAACCAGGTTTTTCAGTACATATTTGAGCAATTGAATGCTGACATTCCCAAAGGTGCTCACACCTATCACCTTCTCAATGCCAGAGCAGATTTCCTTCCAAATGAAAATGGGGGTGAAATATTGGCGATCACTTGCAAAGATAAACAGGCTGCAGAATGGTGTAGAAATCATTTAGATTTATCAGTTCTAAAAATGGTTAGAGGAATCACTAATGACGATATTCAAGAAGTGACCTGGTGTTACGAACAGCCATCGAACGTTACAGGTGAGCAGTATCAAAGTTACTTGGAAAAACCAATTCAAGTGAGTCATCAATTACAAAAGGAGAAGAACCCATGTTAATAACTGATCTGTTATTTGATCTCAACAACCCCCTCTTAAAAGCCAGTGAAGTCGCCAGGCTATTGAATATATCCAGGGCTAAGGCATATCGATTACTCAGCACTGGCCAGATCCCAACAGTCCGGATAGATAAATCCATTCGGGTCCGGTCTGAGGATCTTCAATCATTCCTGAAGTCAAATTGGATTGGGGTAGTCAACAACCAATAACAATAATTTCACAACAATGACCACTTCTTCAAGTCTAACGCTTCTCTCCAGGTGCATTTTGTATATAATACAAATATGCTTATTGCACATTAACAACTGGATAGAGCAACTGACAAAAGGAATATGGTCGCCTTTTCTTGATTTGTCCACAAGGAGTCAAGAAAATGGCAAGTAAACACAGAGGTAGAAACGAAGGATCTGTCTATCAGCTACCCAATAAAAAGTGGCGCGCCCAAATCTATCACAACGGGCAGAGGATCAGTAAGAACACCAACACCAAGGCTGAAGCTCTTGAGTGGGTGAGGTCGATGAAAGCTCAACTGGATAGGGGGCACGATTACAAAGGCAGTACAACTACTTTGCGAGAATACCTCCCTGGTTGGCTGGAAAACCGCAGCCTGATATTGAGACCTAAAACTGTTCACCAGTATGCAGCCAATATCAAAAAACATATCCTCCCAGTGATGGGTGATAAGAAACTCAAAGATCTCAGCCTGATCCAGATAGAGCTTTATTACGCAGATCTGTTGAAAAAGGGATTAGGCCCTCGAACTGTTCGAATCATCCACAATATCCTTCACTCTGCTTTGGATAAAGCAGTGAGATACGGATTGGTATTCTTCAACCCTACACAAGGTGCCACTCTCCCCAGGTACTCGCATGAAGAGATGACTGTCCTAGATACCTATCAGGTCACAACGTTTCTTATTGCCGCCCGCACCAGCCCGCACTACGCTCTCTTTCATCTGGCAATCACCACAGGGATGCGCATGGGGGAGCTCTTCGGACTGAAATGGTCAGATATCCAGTGGAATGCTGGAGTTATTCACGTACAAAGGCAAAAACAATATGTACCTGGCCAGGGATGTTGTTTCGTTGAACCGAAAACAAAAGCCGGCAGAAGGAGCATTAAACTTGGTGATGGAGCCTTGGATATATTGCACCAACACAAAGAGACATTGGAAGCTCAGAAAAAAAGGCTGGGTGACCGCTGGAAAAACCTCGATCTTGTCTTTCCAAGTAGAGTGGGAACACCTGGCGATGCAAGTAATATCCGATTGGATCTAATCCGGATTCTGGATATGGCCGGCTTACCCAGGATGCGGTTCCATGATTTGCGACACACTGCAGCTTCGTTATTGTTGAATCACAAAGTTCCAGTGATCGTCGTCTCAAGCATGCTGGGGCATTCAAAACCAAGTGTCACCTTGGATATTTATGCCCACGTGTTCCACGACATGCAGGGAGAAGCCGCAATCATCATGGATAAACTGGTCACTCCGATCCCAGTAGAATTGCCGGCAGTAAAACAAAAATGGACAGAGGAATCCTTAAAAGAATTGCACCCAATTGCACCTGGATCTCCCCCAATTGCACCTTAATTGCACCTTAAAACAAAATCCCGGGTAAATACCGGGAAAACACCCCCATATATGGGGGTATCCAGGCACTAAACCGCCATATATAGTGCCCCCGGCGCGGGTCGAACGCGCAACCAACTGATTCGAAGTCAGGTACTCTATCCATTGAGCTACGGGGGC
>PNNU01000138.1 GCA_013824385.1 Anaerolinea sp. | reverse complement strand
GTTGTTAAAGGCCATGACCGGTCCGCGGTTTTCAAGAACCCCGGTCAGGGTGATGACCGTGCCAACTTTGGCGTATTTGGCGTTGATGTTGTAGGAGGTGATGTTCAACTGCGGACGGTCAGACGCGCCAGCAGTCTGGCCAACCACATGCACAATCAAAGAAATAGTCGAGACCTCAGTTCCGGAGGCTTTAATTCTGATTGAGAGGACTTCACTTGAGCCCACTGTGGCTGTAGATGGAATTTGCACAGCCACCATTACGGCTGCTGACGAACCAGCTCCGATAGAAACAGCAGGAGGAGTAATCGATGCTACAACCGTCGCATTTGAACAGGCAGCCGCTCCAGATAATTCACACACAACGGTCAAATCAGCAGATGCACTGTCTCCGTTTGCAATGGTAATGGGAAAATATAACGTGGCTCCCGGAAGACCGGATTGTTCAATAGCAGGAGTTGTGGCAGTAATATTCGTTGCCGCAATACCGGTGGCGTTAGGCAGCGCCAAGGCGATTGCCGCGAGAATAAATCCTGCCATGAGCATGATGGAGATGATTTTTTTTGATTGGTTTTTCATCATAGGTTACCCTTTTCGAAAGGTTGAGTGAGCATTTCAGTGGCGTTCTTATAGTCCGCTTCTGTGACGATGTTGCCGTCCAGCAGAAAAACGGTATCGGTGGCAAACTGGCGCATGCGCGGATCGTGGGTTACCACGATGATGGTCTTACCCGCTTTATGCAGGTCAGAAAGCAGCTGCATAATGGCCAGCCCGCTGAAGCTGTCGAGGTTGCCGGTGGGTTCGTCTGCCAGAATCAACGGCGGATCGTTGATCAGCGCGCGGGCAACGGCCACACGCTGCTGCTGCCCGCCTGAAAGTTCGGTGGGCTTGTGGGTCATGCGGTCGCTCAGTCCCACCCGGTCAAGCATTAGGTGGCTGCGGGTCTTGCGTTCAGCCGGAGTGACGCCGGAAAAGCGCAGCGGAAACGAAACATTCTCTTCCGCGGCCATTGAGGCGATCAGGTTGAAGGATTGAAAGATAAACCCCACCTTGTTGCGGCGGAAGACGGCCAGCGAGTTTTCATCCATGGTTTCAATTTCCTGGTCGTCCACATGGATGGTACCCGCGGTCGGCCAATCCAGTCCGCCGATGAGGTATAGCAGGGTGCTCTTGCCTGAACCAGATGGGCCCATGATCACGGTGAAAGAACCGCGCTCAATCCCAATGGAAACACCATTGAGCGCTTTCACCGTGGTTTCACCCATCTTAAAGTCCTTGTGCAGTTCAGACACACGAACAAAAGGTTTATTTTTCATAAGATTGTTGTAAAGAATGATACCCTAGAAAAAGAAGGGGGTTGACGTGGTGAGTCCGCCGAGGGCGGAGGACAAAAAGCCCGGCACAGCCTGCAGCAGCATCAAAATCAACAAAGATACGGCAGTGGCCATCCAGGCTTTGGAGCGCTTTAGTGAGCTCAACGATCTTACCCCCACAAGGAGCAGGATGATCTGCCAGATGAAGTAGATGTCGATTAACCCCAACAAAGCCGCAAAAAATGCCGCAGCGCCTTTGATGTCCCCGGTGATGAAGCCGGAGAGCCCTGGTGAGCTAATCACCGTTTTGGTGGCGATCATAGCAACGATCTGCACCAAGTGGCGCACAGCAATGGGCAGCAGAGACCAACCCGCCAGGTTGTAAGAACGTACGTTTTGAGAACGGCTTCCTGCCAGGGTAAGGCTGAGGTGCAGCAGGCTGCTGAGTAAAAACCAGGATATCCACAGCCCGGCTATACCGGTCACCGCAGGAAAGACATAGAGAAACAGGGGTGAGGTGCGATTAGCCTGCGCGCTCATGAACTGAGCCTGCTGTTCTGCCGAGTAATACTCAAAATTTTCCGGTGTGTTGAGTCCCATCTGGATGAGATTGCTCTTGATCGGCCCCGCCACCAAAGTGGCAAGGATGATCATAGCAGAGACCACCAGCAGCGGAGTGAGCCAAACAGATTTCTCTTGTGCAGTGATCTTTTCAATAGTAGTGCGTGGTCGGAAGATTACCGGTAATATCCACTCAAAATGGAATGGATTCTTTTTTTGTTTTTCTTTGATTTCGGTAACAGTGGTTTCCATAAATCTCCCTATCTCGACGTATATTAAATAGTGACGCCAAAAAGTGATTATAAGTTCCATTTTACGATTTGTGCAGAGTTGTCAAGAACCAATAAACCCCTGGTGGTCATAACGCTAATGCTATAATCTTACCATTGCTTTTTGAGCGGTAAGTCATGTTAATTTTATTGGGGCAGAAAATGTTTGGTTGGGGATTCTTGCCTCACCCCCATCCCCTCTCCATTTTATGGAGAGGGGCGCACATAAATTATAAGAAGCGGAATATTAGCGGATGAATGCACGTTGCAAGATGTTGAAAAGGAAAAATTTCTTCATTCTGTTTTCAGGAGCAGGTCATGCAGGTAAAAATTGGATCAGAAAACGGGTTTGTTGAGAAGTCAATCGCGTGGGCATTCGATCACCCAGGGTGTTTTGCTTATGGCAGCGATGACAAAGAAGCCATTCTGCGTATGCCGCAAGCCCTGGTAGCCTACCAGGAATGGATCGGAAAACACAGCGAAAGCTCGTGGCTTTCTGATCTCGGAGATTTCGACATCCGGCTGATCGAGGCTCTTGAAAAACCTGCTGACGGCACTCCATCTCGGGATTGGTTTCAGTTTGACGGCCAACCGCTGACCCAGGTGGAAGCGGAGCAGGGCATCAAGCTATTGAGTTGGTCTCGGGCAGATTTGCTGGATATTGCGCTGTCCTTTTCGGACAAGGAACTGGATCAGAAGTTTGAGGGCGAGCAGTGGTCCATCCGCGGAATCGTGGAGCACATTGCCGACGCCGAGACCTGGTACCTTGACCGGATGGGGCTGGCCGAAGGGCTTAAAGATCAATTGGAAAAGGATGTCTTTGCGCGTATCCTGCAAGTGCGCAGCAGGACGAGTGAGGTTCTGCCTTTGTTGGTGGGGAAGACGGAGATTAGAGAGGTGGATCAGGAGAAATGGTCCGCGCGAAAGGTGCTGCGGCGCACTGCCTGGCATGAGATGGATCATATAAACCACGTTATAAAATTAATGTTTTTGCTTTAATAATATTTCTTTTTTGCCAATCTTTTGCCCCTCTCGCAAGAACGGCTCGGGGGCGCAAAGACCGCGAAATTGATGATGTTGATGTAGGTGAATTCATCGGGTAGGGGTTCGTTGCCCCACTTGCAAAACAGACCCGGGGGCGCAAAGACCGCGCAACGAACCCCTACGATTTTTAAACAAAAACGCGCCTTCGATTATGCGAGGCGCGTTTTAACTAAAGGAGGATGAGATACGTCTACTCATTTGGGCTTGGATTCCAAACCGACCAAACTAAACGCGGCGAACATTACGCCAAAGAAACCGACTACCACGTACACTACCACTGCCATTTTTGCCTTCTACTTTCCGTGCTTTTCTGTTGCACATATTTGAATGTTAAAACACGCGTTCTAACATTTAGTAACGATATAAGATATACGCAAAAGGCATCAAAAAAGTTCCGCGTTTTGGGAACGAGTTTTTTTAGTTTGTTGATTTTAATTATCGGTTGAATGGGATATAAATTGAATAGAAAACGCATTAAATCGACTGAAGTGATATTAATTTTCTCTTAAATCCATTTATATAAACACCCCAGCGATCTGTTCCCCGCAAAACGGACAGGCGCCGTCAGTTGTGATCAGGTTTTTCACTATCCTATATCCGCGGCGCTGAATGAGCGGCCGGGTACATTTCGGGCAGTGAGTGTCTTCAAGCGATCCGACACGCCCGGGCAGGTTGCCAGCGTAGACGTAGTGCAGCCCGGCCTCCTGGCCGATCTCGGCGGCGCGCTGCAAGGTTGCGGCAGAGGTGGCTGGGGCATCCAGCATCTGGTAGTCGGGATGGTAACCGGTGACGTGCCAGGGAATATCCGCGGAGAGGGAAGAGAGATAACGGCTTGCCTGCCACAACTCTTCGGTAGAGTCGTTGAAGCCGGGGATCACCAGGGTGACTACCTCGACCCATAAGCCCAACTCGCGGGCCAGTTTGATGGTGTCGAGCACAGGTTGCAAGCGGCCGCCCATTTTGCGGTACTGCGTGTCTTGCATACTCTTGAGATCCACTTTGAGTGCGTCCAGCCAGGGGCGGATGAAGGTCAGCGTTTCGGGGGTGGCAAAGCCGTTGGAGACCATTGCCGTTTTGAGTCCGCGCTTCTTGGCCTGCTTGAAGACTTCCACAGCCCACTCGGCAGTGATCAGCGGTTCGTTATAAGAAGAAGCGATGGCTGCCGCGCCGCCATCCACGGCCAGGTCAACCAGTTTTTCGGCGGTGACTTTATGGATATAGTCGATGCTTACGTCCGCGCAGGGGTCGCGTAACACTTGTGAAGACTGCCAGTTTTGACAGAACGAGCAGTGGAAGTTGCAGCCCAGCATGCCGAAGGTCAGCACCTGGCTGCCGGGTAGAAAGTTGGCGAAAGGTTTCTTCTCGATGGGGTCCATCTGCGCGCCGGCCACATATCCGCCGGGGACCATGAGGGCGCCGTCCGCGTTGAAGCGTACACCGCAGATGCCGCGCTTGCCGGGGTGGATCAGGCAGCGGTGCGCGCAGGCCTGGCAGCGAACGTTATTATCGTCCAGGCTTTCGAAGAGGCTGCCGGGTCGGGCAAGTGGGTCGAGCGCGGAGGTTTTTTCCATATAATTCATTATAGCCAAAAGGCAAACCCTTTTTAACCACGAAATTCACTAAAAAACCTTTTAGAAAAAACATCGGAAAAAGAAATTACTCCATACTAGAAATTTTTTCTTTGATTCAAACTTTTCATGTTTGTCCTTTTGAACTGTTTTGAATTTTCCTTTAATATTTTGGTGATTTTCGTGGTTAAGATCTTTGGTTAATATAATAAATCCATCAAGGTGAGGTGCGATGATGGATTTATTTCTAGAAACAATTCAGTTTCAGCGATTAATCTTTGAGCGGCGCGCGATGGATCAAGAGGAAGGTGAATTCAAAAAGGACCGCCGAAACAATCAACATCATGAGAGGAGAACGTTCTGGCCGATAGATGCACCATAAAAGAAATTCACGAATGGCTGGCGCTATGTTCTGATAATAATATTCACTCGAAATCATTGGCAAGAAAAAAATAAAGCAAGCCGCCAACGTGATTACCCATTTCATCAGGGTATTGCTGCGGTAGTAGGCAAAAGTTATTGCCCATCCGCTGACTATTAACATGAAATATAAGGTGAACTGAAAAAGAAACTGCCAGATCCAGCTCAGTGAAGAAAGTGAAAAGATATTGCTCATCGATGTTATTGGCCAAAACAAACTATGCAACTGCACAATTACGATAGTGGCGACAGGAAAAATAACGGCAATCAACGCAGCCACCGGAAGATTGGCCAACATGAATGTCTTTCTAGAAATGCCATTGGCCAAGGCCACCCTGAAGTTGGACCGAAAGTACTTTAAACCAATCAGAAATGAAAATACACCTGCTGTCAGTTCAAAAGGCATCGTTACAGGCACAACCTGCCTTCCCGGGGTAAACCCGCCTGTACGATAAAAAACAAAGTCAGCTAACGCGACAGTACCCAACATAACAAGTACACCAAAAATGGTCATCGCTTTACTACTTATACAAAGATAGCGAATGGTTTGAAGTGTTCTGTTCATTTTTTATGACCCTTTCTGCTCAATTGGTCAGACTGATGAAGACATCCTGCAACCCTGCAGGGGTCATATCTAACCCCAATTGAGACATTTTTTCTTCGTCCGCGGCGGTGCGGGTTTGATAGAGGGTAGCGGATTTGAAGCGTCCCAATGTTTCACGGCTGATGACTTTCTTGTCTGCCGCGTAGCGGTCTACGGTTTCTTGATCGCCAGAGACCTTATATGCCAACTGCAGGATGCTCTCGACCGGCTGCCCGAGGAGCATCGTGCCTTCGCGAAGCATGATCACATCTTCCAACAAGCGGGCAACCTCTTCTATAAGGTGGGTGGAAAGAATGACTGTGTTGGGAACTTCGTTGTAATGAGAGATCAATTCCTTGTAGAAGAGATCGCGGTGGTTAGCGTCCAGGCCGAGGACGGGTTCGTCATAGATGGTGATGGGTGCGTTGGAAGCCAGGGTCAAAATCAGCTTCAAAATGGTCAAATAGCCAGTGGAAAGACTGCTGATCTTCTTTTTGGGTTTCAATTTAAAACGGTCAGACAACGATGCCGCGTAGTCGAAATTAAAAGTCGGATAAAACCCTCCGGTGATTTTGAAGACTTCACTCACCTTTGTTTCTTTGGGGTAAAGTGTCTTTTCGGTCATGTAGAAGATGGTGCCTTGTATTTTGTCGTTATCAAGTGCCGGCTCATCATTGACATACACCTGTCCCTGGTCGGCGAAAATGCGATTGGTGATGATGTTCAACAGAGTGGTTTTGCCTGCGCCGTTGCGTCCCAGCAGGCCGCAGATCTTACCGTCGCTGATTGTTGCAGTGATATCTTTCAAGGCTTCTGTACTGCCATAGTGCTTGCTTACGTGCCTAATCTCAATGCGGCTCATTAGAAATCCTCCCTTCAGCGGGTTCGATAGTGGTTGAAGAATTCAACATTACGACAACATCTTCGCGTGATAACCCCAGGTTTTTCGCTTCATCCAACATCGGAAGCAAGAAATTCTGGTAGAAAGCTTGTTTGTGTTTGGCCAGGATCTTCGCATGCGCTCCCTGGCAGACAAACATGCCCACGCCCCGTTTTTTATAGATGATGCCGCCATCCACCAGAAGATTCACGCCGCGATTGACCGTAGCGGGGTTGATTTTCAGGATCACCGCCACTTCAGTGGTGGAGGGGATCTGGGTCTCTTCAGGATAGATGCCTTTCAGAATGTTGTCTTTAATCGATTCCGCCAGTTGGATAAAGATGGGTTTTTCGTTTTCGGCGTCCAACTGCATGGTGATGCTCCTTTCAGTGATTCTGTGTTCAAGATTTAGTATGTTGGTTAGTTAGTTATGTAATTAACTATATAACTAAATTTTGGTTTGTCAATAGGGAGTTTTTAATAAAAATCTTTAACCACGAACCACACCAAAAAATCTATATTCAAATTCAAAAGAACGAAAAATTCCATTAATTGATTGATTTATTGGAAACATTTGAAGACTATTTGGCTTTCGATTATAGGATTTTTATAAATCCTATTAACCACGAACCACACCAAACAATCAATAGGTAAGTTCAAAAAACGAAAAGTTTATTAGTTGATTGAATTGTTTGAAACACATGAAGATTGATGGACTTTTCGATTTTTGCACTTTATTTATACTTTTTGTGTGTTTCGTGGTTAAGAACTTATAGTTTATGATAAACTGACACACATGGACGAGAAAACATTAAAAACGCTTGAATTTCACAAAGTCATCGAGAAGCTTGCCGGGTTCGCTGCCTTCAGCGCATCTGCGGAACTGGCGCGCGTGCTCAGGCCCGCCGTCACCCTGGCAGAAGCCCTCGAACGCCAGGCCAAGACCAGCGAAGCCCGCCGACTGCTCAGCATTAAAGTGGATGTGAGTGTGGGCGGCGCACACGACATTCGTCCGTTGGCCGAAATGGCGCGCAAGGGTGGCGTGCTCAGCGAAACAGACCTGCTGGCCGTGACCGGCACGCTGATTTCTGCGCGCAGCTTACATCGCTCTTTTGAAAAACAGGCGAAGGATTTTCCGCATCTGGCCGAGATCATCAAACTAATGCCACCTCCGCCCGGGGTGATTGAATCCATCTCACGCTGCATCTCTGACCGCGGCGAAGTGCTCGATTCGGCCTCACCCAAGCTCGGTTCCATCCGCGCGGATATCAAAATCTCGCACGCCCGCCTGATGAGCAAGCTTGAACACATGATCTCTGATTCTCACACCACTCCCATGCTGCAGGAAGCCC
>PNNU01000137.1 GCA_013824385.1 Anaerolinea sp. | reverse complement strand
GATATCGGATCCTCGTATCTGCCCAGCGAAATGATCGCGGCCTTTCTGTGGGGGCAGATGGAAGAGGCTGACGCCATTACCGATCGGCGACTGGCGATATGGGAGCGGTATCATGCTGCCTTTGCTGAACTGGAGAACGCCGGCAAGGTCCGCAGGCCCATCCTACCGGAGGGATGCACCCACAACGCTCACATGTACTATTTGTTGCTGCGAAACCTCGAGGTTCGAACCGCCTATATCGCGGCCATGAAGGCTGCAGGGATTAACTGTGTGTTTCACTATGTGCCGCTGCACTCTGCGCCTAAAGGACAGCAGGTGGGGCGTTCCGCGGGGAGCCTAGACGTGACCAGTGATCTGTCTGACCGCCTGGTTCGACTGCCATTGTGGGTCGGGTTGGAGCCTCAGCAGGATGAGGTGATTGATGCAGTCGTTGGCTTTTTCTCAAATCGAGAATAGTTCGCTTGGTTGAGGGGCTAATCAAGCAATTTGTAGATTGCTATATCTGCGTTTTCAAATTCCATTTTCAATTGGGGGTCGTTGAATCTCAAGCCAGGATGACTGAATCGGGAAACGACGAGATATTTGATATTGTTTGCTTTCATCAACTCGACTCGATTGGGATTCGATGGGTTGTAAAATTCTTCGTTGAGCCTGTAACGCTCCAGTATTCGTTTGCGCATTTCAGGGGACCTGGGAGTATAGGCCCAACCCTCGAGAAAAATCTGCTTCCCTGAATAAGCGGAGTAGTAATAGTACCTGGCACCATCGTTTGGAGTGGGGATATGACCTGGTTTGGGAGCCACGGAATAATGCCTGTCTGCCGCAATGATTTCATCATCTTGGACATTTTTCTTCAACCAAATCATTCCCTCATATTCTGCCTTTGTGATTGCATTGATACTGGGATTGGCATCGGCGTTTCTATTTGTCAGGGCAGAATAGGCTACGCGAAGTCCATCGAATGATGTTCTTGCGAACAATGAAAATGATGATATAGAAGCAATAATGAAAAGCGAAATGATTGTAGTTTTAAAGAATTTGGGAAGCTTGTTGAAATTGTCGAAAAGCCATAGAAAAGCACACGCTTGTAGAAAAGCAGTTGCGCCGAAAATGAAGTAGAGTTGACTATTGCCATCGACTGATAATAAATAGTATCCACACATTCCAGAAATGGCAAACCCACCAATTAGCAGTTCTTCTTGTTTGATTGTTTTAAAATATTTGATTTTTACAACGAACCAGAAAATGAAAGGTGCGGCGACAAATGGTAAAAATAGTATAAAGTGAAAAGGCGTTGCCAGATTTGAAAGCAATAATTGAAGGGAATTGGAATTTGATAAATGAAATAGTTCAAGAGTTTTCTTGATGATGCTTCCGAAAGCCGTGTTCAGAACGGTTACTCCGGGGGCAATGTGAATGCTGTCGCTGCCACCGCTGGCCATAGTGGGCAAATACACGGCTAGAAATGCCACGAGGGCTATTGATAGTAATTTGAAATTATGGCGTAATTGTTGCTTCGAGAAAAGGCTTATTGCAAACATTCCAAACAATGTGCCGACTACCATTACCGAAAAGGGGGCTTTGGCTCCAGTGAGCATTGCTGTTAATACTGCAATAGCGATAGCTTCACCTGCAGTGAATGTTCCATTTCTGTATGTCTTGATGAGCAAACTCGCAAGCATAAGTATCGTCGGGATGCCTAGGTCGACCCCATTAGGCAACATGATTAAATCTAGGATTGTTACATTGATGAATAATCCAAGAGGGTTGAAAAACAGGTACATCATGCTGGCGCATCCTGTGAAAAGGAAGGTCCAAACAAAGAATGTACTTTTGTTGATATTGTTGAAGACCGTTTGAGCAAACACATATATCGATAATACGAGAAACGGAAGCATCAGAAATGGAGAGTAAACGAAAAACAGTCTTTCTGATGAAATGCCGGTGACATAGGATGTGACTGATCTGAAAATGAACACAAAGTAATGATAGTTTAATTCCAGGCCTGAGAATCGGCTGTCAAAAACCGGGAAAGATCTGGTTAACGAATCAGTATTCCCGATGGTCCAGAGCAAATCCTGATAGATGCTTGAAATTCCAGTCATATCGGGAGGTAGATTGCGAAGGCTGAGGCCCAGGAAGGAGAGAAAAAGTATGGATGAAACGATGAAGAAAAGCCCATGATCGAAGGTAATGGTTTTTTTGAAGTCTCTAAATTTTTCATTTTTAACCAAGTGTGCCAATGCCGCCAATGACAGAATCGGGCCAATAAAATATAGGCCAATTCTGAAACCGGATAAATAGCAGAAATAATAGGAAATTATTGTTATCGCGATGCCGAACGCGATGGAATAGACAACTGTTTCAGATGCTTTTTCGGAAGTGTTCACTCTCAGTAATTTTACTAAAAAATATCCTGGAAGAATTACATAAAAAATATTGAACGCAAGGTATTTGATGACTCCTGGAATAAAAATATTGAAAACTAAAAAACCAAGGAGTAATGCAAGTATGGAAAGGAGCGAGCCGAGTTTGAAAACAAAGCTCAATTTTGGAAAGCTATTTGGAGTTTGTATTTCTGCCATTTTTCATCTTTCCATTGTTGCAATTGAAATGTATTGCAATGGATCATGGATTTGCCAAATATAATCAGGAATTCTTTTTTTTCACGAGAAAGTGGTATAAAGCCGGGCATGTCTTCAACAGGATAAGTCCGATTTTATAGCGAGGGTGGTAAATACTGTTTGTGAGTATTTTTCGGCCATGTGAATTAATTGTTCTTAACAGAAAGGGGGCTCTGTGGGTGTATTTCCCTTGAACAATAATGTCATTTAAAAGAGAAAAACAGGAAGCAACCATTTTAACTTCACAAAATGGTAAAATATCTTTGTTACCCGTTGCGTCTTTTATAATTCTCTCCGAAACTTCAATTAACTGGAAAGAGTATTCTGAAAGCGCTGAAGTTGAAGCTGAACCTTCTCGCTTCTGATAATGATATTTGCAAACATCGTGAAATACTGTAGAATTTGAGATTTTAAAAAGGTAATAATTCAACAGAAAATCTTCGTTAATTTTTAATGATTCATCAAGCCGGAGATTGTCAAAAAGTTTTCTTTTATACAGTTTGTTCCAAAGGCCCGGCTCAATTTTTCTGCCTAAAATGAATTCCTGAAGACCTTCAATGTTCTCATAGACTTTGATTGAAGCCGTTCCGTGCATCGGGATTGATTTTGATTTTAAATCGAGAGTATAGCCGCAATGTGAAATGTCCGTTGAATACTTCTCGAGATTAGAGACGAGAAGCGAAAAGAAATCGGGTTCTATCCAATCATCGCCATCAATGAAGGATATGTAATTCCCGTTTGATGCATCGATGCCACTGTTGCGTGCAGCTGAAACGCCAGCGTTTATTTTGTGAATAACCTTTACACGGCGGTCTTTTGCTGCATATTCATCACAAATATTTCCGCTTCTATCTGTTGAGCCGTCATCTACAAGAATTACTTCAAAATCCGGATAAGTCTGGGCTAGAATACTTTCAATGCAGTTGGGAAGATACTTTTCAATTTGATAAACCGGTACAATTACGCTAATCATAAAAATACCTTAGTTTCGATGGTCTGGTTCCTCACCAGTGCAAATCTCCTGACCATATCCGCAAGGATTCATACTCTGCCAGCGCCAGGAGTCTTCGCACATACGCTCGAGGTTCAGTTCAGCTTTCCACCCCAGTACTTCTTCAGCATACCCCGGGTCTGCGTAGCAGGCAGCGATATCTCCCGGTCTCCTTGGAACGATTTCATAGGGGATGGAAACGCCGGAGGCTCTATCAAATGCGGCAACAACTTCCAAAACAGAGTAGCCTCTGCCGGTCCCGAGATTGACCGTCAGGAGTTTGGCTTGTTCGAGGGCTTTCAGTGCAAGGACGTGGCCCTTGGCCAGATCCACGACATGGAGGTAATCCCGAACGCCGGTGCCATCCGGAGTAGGGTAGTCGTTGCCGAACACGCTTAGTTTGGGGCGTTTACCGACGGCGACCTGGGTGATGAAGGGCATGAGGTTGTTTGGAATCCCCATGGGATCTTCGCCGATGATGCCACTCGGATGTGCTCCAACGGGGTTGAAGTAGCGCAGCAGGCCGATTGACCAAGCCGGGTCGGAGGCATGTAGATCGCGAAGCAATTGCTCGATCATCAATTTTGACCAGCCGTATGGGTTGGTCGGTGCGAGAGGAAAATCTTCGCGGATCGGTACGGTCGCGGGGTTCCCGTAGACAGTGGCCGAAGAACTGAACACGAGGGTCTTGCAGCCGGCCTCCGCCATCGCCTCGCACAGCGTGATGGTGCCGGCAACATTATTTTCGTAGTACTTTAGCGGCTGAGCGACTGACTCACCTACGGCCTTCAGGCCTGCAAAGTGAATCACCGCAGAGATGTCATACAGTTCAAATACCCTTCGCAAATCCGCTCGGGAACGAATGTCTCCCAATTCAAATCGGATCTCGACGGAATCACCCAGGAGCCTGCTGATGCGGGCTATTGACTCGCGGGATGAGTTGGACAGGTTATCCAGCACCACAACTTGAAACCCGGCTTGAGCCAGCTCAATGCACGTGTGGGAGCCAATGTATCCTGCGCCGCCGGTAACCAGAATCATGCTGAATCAATCTCCGGATTGAACGGCTCACTCAGACCAGACGGCCTGATAGCCGGCAACCATGGTTTCGATGCTGAAGTTTTCCTGGACTCGTCTGCGGGCCATCAATTGCCGGGATGCCCATTTTTCGGGTGCGTTCTTCTTCTCTTGGAGTGCATTCAGAATCGACGCAGCCAAACCTTGCGCATCCTTGGGTGGTACGACCCAGCCAGTTTCGGCGACGATCAGCGCCGAGTCACCGACATCGGTCGTTACGCAGGGGGTCCCGCAGGCCATCGCTTCGTTGAGCACGTTGGGGAATGCCTCTCCATATGCCGACGACAGTACATGAAGATCCAGCGCGTTCATGATTGCCGGAATGTCAGACCGCTGGTTCAGCAGAATGACCTGGTCTTCAACATCATTTTCAGCAATGCATTTCAACAGCGCTGCATTGTCGAGGTTCATGCCGGAGCCGATCAGGAGGCAGCGCACCTGGGGAAGTGTCTTTTTTACGATCGCGAGGGCCGCGATGAGGTTGAAATGATCTTTCTGCGGATCAAATCTCCCCACCATTCCAAGCAGCGGTACGTCGGCACCGAGGTGAAGTTCCTGCCGAACGTGGTTGCCCAATCGATCATCTTTAAAAAACTTCGACAGATCGTACCCATTATTGACGACTATCAACTTTTTATGGGCGTAGCCCAATGCCTTGTGGACGTCCAAGGACTTTTGTGCGCAGCATACGACCCGCTTGGGCACGATCCAACTTGCCTTGGCGCACAGGCCAGCAATCAGGATGGTGGTTCTTTTGGATTGTTTCGGATCGAGCGTTGAATTGTGAATGCCCCAGTTGATGTTTTTGTAGCCTGCAGATCTTGCAATGGATCCTCCAATCAGATCTGCATGGTACATCCACGTTTGTACGGCATCGGGATTGAAAGACTTGATCAACCGGTACAAACGGAGCAATGCAAACGGGGAAACCTTGGTTTTGGTGATGTTGAGGCAGTGGACGTCGATGCCGGCATCGCGCAACAATGGGCCATATTTCCCATCATGCATGAGAGAAATGACAAGGTGGGTGTTTGCCTTATCATACGAGCATAAACGGTAGAGAATGGCTTCCGCGCCACCGTCATTGAGGCAAGTGATGATATGTAGAACTCTCATGGAGCACCTGGTAAGTCCTTCAATCAGGAATCAGCCTGATAGTTCATAAGCCACCGATGGTGAAAAAGCAAATCAAAAGCCGGCAGAGGCGCAGCACTTTTTGCACATGCATTTAACAGTTGGGATCGTTCGCAGGATGTTGGCAAAGGTTGCCAGACCACCTTAAACAGACTGGTGCAAGGCACACTGAGCGCTCTAAAGCCCCATCTCCTTTAATAACTGCGAGTTGATGCGATGGACATCAAACCGTTCTTCGGCGATACGGCGGCTGGCGGCACCCATGAGGGCGACAAGTTCGGGTCGCTCAATGAGTGTCAGCATGGCCTTGGACAATGCCTCGGCGTTGCGCGCAGGCACGATTAGGCCATTCACCCCGTTTTCAACGGTCTGGCGGCAACCGGGCACATCCGTGGTGATGACAGCCCGGCCCATGGCCATGGCTTCTTGAGTGCTGCGCGGCAAGCCTTCGCGATACGAGGGAAGTACAAAGACGCTCGCCTTTGCGATCCAGGGGCGCACATCGGTTACCTGGCCAGGCCATTCAACCAGTCCGTCCTTCACCCAGGACTGAACCTCCGGTTCTTTGACCGCCCCGGGATTTGAATCCACGGAACCCACCAGGAAAAAGCTGACTTCGGGGTGCACGGTTTTGACCCGGCGGGCGGCATCAATGAATTCCTGAATGCCCTTTTCCCGCAACAACCGCGCCACCATGATGAAGCTCACGGGGTTGGTCGTTGTTGGCGACGACGAATAGTGATCCAAATCCAACCCGATGCCGTCGATCAGGCGGACTTTATTGGGGTTCACCATATGCTCGCCGACGAAAAGGTCCCTGTCGTCTGGATTGAGCATGAACACACGGTGAGCTCTGCCAAGTCCGGCGCGGTAGAGCTGTGTGACCATCTGGCGCAGGAACCGCCGGCGCCTGGAAGGCTGCGAACTGTCGATGAACACGTAGCCGGCCCCTTCGATCATCGCGTATCGCTTGTGCACCGATGCGAGACTGGCTGCCAGGGTTCCGTATATGACAGGCTTGATGAAGTAGGCAAACGTCACGTCTGGTTTGAGTGCGCGCAATTGCTTGGCCATGCGAAGTAGGTCGATCATGTCCCGGACGGGATTCATGCCCGTGCGTGCCAGAGAGATGTCGACGGGAGTTGCGCCAAAGGCGGTTACTGCAGCCCGGCTCTCGGGTGTGTAATCAGGGGCCAGCGCAAAGACATGATGGCCCCGGCTCACCATTTCCTTGATCAGGAGACCCCGGAAGTTGATCAAGGAAAGGGCTTGATTGCCAATGACTGCAATCTTCTTGTGGGGGGGCTTGGGTGGAGTAGCCGTAGCGCTTTTTGTTTTATGAGTGGACGACATAAGGTTTTTCCTCAATCAAATATCATCAATGCAGGTTCGGCGATTGTCAAGGGACTGTTTCGAAAGGGACTGTTTCGAAAGCGGTGTGTGTGCAATCCGGGCCCGCCCCGTCCGGGGCGCGCTCACTGGCAGTCCCGCCGATGATGAGCTACCGGCGAGCACGCGCAGTTGGTGGTGGACACCAGGAACGCGTGCGCCGGCGTGGCGAAGAACCGCGAGAAGATCGTCAAGGCGTGAAACCTTCGCTGCCCAATTGACTTTCAGTCGATAATACAAAATTCAAAGTTAACGATTGTGAGCTTCAAGCCTCTGGGTGGAGAAACCGCTCCACCCTTTGGAAAAAGTCCCTCGCAGAGGGTGTGTACAGCCCAAACCAAGAGAAGGTTGCGCCGGAGAATGAGAAAAACGCGAAAATGGAAGAGAATGTGGGCGAAGAAATTATATGAAACGGTTTGGGCGATCCGGGGACGGAAAAACCGGTTGAGAATGTGGGCGAAGAAATTATATGAAACGGTAAGGGCGATCCGGGGACGGGAAAACCGGTTGAGAATGTGGGCGAAGAAATTTTATGAAACGGTTTGGGCGATCCGGGGACGGGGAGACCGGTTGAGAATGTGGGCGAAGAAATTTTATGAAACGGTTTGGGCGATCCGGGGACGGAAAAACCGATTGGAAGGTTGTTGAAAAGTTTTTGTGTAGAGATCGGATGCAGGAAAAGCTTTACAGTTCGGGACCAGGCCCGTCTTCGGGACTGCTGGGGCCGTCTTCGGGCATGGGGCCGTCTGCCGCGGGATCGGTATCGGTGGACTTCTTGCGGTAGGCGCCCGCGCC
>PNNU01000136.1 GCA_013824385.1 Anaerolinea sp. | reverse complement strand
TCAGCATTTCATCGTGAGTGCTTTTGGGGATCAACTCTGTGATTATTCCTGTTTCCTGTTCAAAAAGCTCGGCGGCTATTTTTACTTCCGGGCTAGCAGAATAAATCGCCACCCGATATTTGCCTGCTTTGAGTATATCTGCGCAACGTGCTAGTGGGTCACTTGGCATGAGATTTGCCATTTCATGCTGTTGCGGGTATACTTCTCGGCAAGCAGTAATCCAATTGCCGAGGAGGTGGAGCATGAGTCGCCGTCAGAAAAATCCGGTTCGCCCTCTGACCGACGAGGAACGAGCGGTGCTGGAACAGGTTTGCCGGGCACAAAATGAGCCAGCCAGCCATGTGGCACGGGCCAGAGCTTTGCTCCACGTGGCAGATAGCGGCAGTTATGAAGCGGCAGCCAAGCTGGCGGGGCGATGTTGTGGTGATGTGGTCGCTCAGTGGATCGCTCGCTTCAACGTCGAAGGGGTGGCAGCGCTTCAACCGGGACACGGTGGTGGGGCGAAGGTCCTGTATGGTGCCGCGGAACGAGAGCGGATTCTGACCGAAGTGCGACGAACACCTGACCGAGAGCAAGATGGCACCGCGACATGGTCGTTGACGACGCTGCGCCGCGCCTTGCGGACGGCAGAAGATGGATTGCCTGCGGTGAGCACCTACACCATCTGGTTGGTGTTGCGCGAAGCCAACTGGAGTTGGCAGAAGGATATCAGTTGGTGCGAAACAGGCAAGGTCAAACGGAAACGGAAGGCGGGTGTGGTGGAAGTCACCGATCCCGATGCTACGGTAAAAAAACGCTGATTGAACGGGCTTACAAGACCGGTGAATCGCTGGGTTTGTCGGTGTGGACCACCGATCAAGCCGGCCCCTTCCAAACGGTCCCCTATCCAGGCAGCAACTGGGGACCGGAAGGGCATCCCCAACACCGGCCGCACGAGTATATTCGCAACGGGACGGCCAAACTGTTGACCTTGTTCCATCCCGCGGATGGTCAAGTGCGAGTGAAAGGCGTGACCAGTTGTCCGAACAGTGTGCTACATCCTTGGCTGAAACAAGAACTGGCCGACGTTCTGGCTTCCTTGCCACAGCCGGGACACAGCCTGGAGCCAGACGCCAACCATGCGTTATGGGAAACGTGGTTTGAGGGACTCTCAGTGCGACCGACATTACCCGCCGACCTACCTCCTCTGTGTCTGTTGCTGGTGATAGACAATCTCTCGGGACACAAGTCCCCGGAGTTGGTCAATTGGTTTTTCGCTCACGGTATTGTTCCGTTGTACACACCGTTAGGCGGTTCTTGGCTCAACATGGCCGAATCGATCCAACGCATCTTGGAACGGCGGGCCTTGGAGGGTCAACACCCTACCGAGCCCGCCCAGATCATCGACTGGCTGGAAGCTGCCGCTCGGGGTTGGAACCGCGCCCCCACTCCGTTTCAGTGGGGCGGCAAGCGGGCTGCCCGTCGAGTTCGTAGCCGCCAGCGGCGACACGCCTTGGGTGGGTCTGGAGCTTATACCCACCAACCCATTCGACGACGAATAACCATCATAGAGAAATGGCAAATCTCATGCCAAATGACCCACTAGTGCTCGCAGTCCGACCAAGGCTCGTCCGGCCCAGTGCTGGTAACCCTTGAGCAGGACGGTGCGCCGCCGGGAAGTAGGTCCCGGTTGGCATAAGGTCTCGGTGTGCTGCAGGTCAAACCCGCCGGTATTCGGAAACGCAGGAAGAACTTGACCTCGCAGCCCTAATTCTTGCGCAAGAATTACATCCCGTTCACATTCGCAGGAATAATAATCGCACTGCTCCAATACCTGACGGATACGCTCGCGGTGTTCAGCCAGCCGCCCAAAGAGACAAAGATCACTGCCCCAATTGGCGACAGCCCACACTGGGAATTTGCCTTTCAGTATCTTTCGGGCATCCAGCGTCAAATAGCCTGCATGCTGGATTTCAAGCGAGTGCACCAGGTCTGGCTGGAGCCAGCGAATGATGGCAGCAAGCGCTTTTATTGTGTAATGATGTGTCTTGTCGCCTTTTAGCTTTGATAAAACAAGATCTGCCCAGAAAAATGGGATCGTCCACCAGATCAGGCGTACATGGTTTTTCTTGCTGTTCTGCCTCGGCGGGGTCGATCCAAAGACGGTGATTTTCTGCATATCAGGATGAGGACGCGCAATATAGACTGGAAACAGGAAAATCTCCCAACCCTGCTCTTGGATTTGGGTTATCCAGCGGGCGGTATGGACGCTGTCGGGCATGGCAACAATGAATATCTTCATTGAGCTTTCTCTCGATGTGCGCTGGCCTTGCGCAATAGTTTTTGAAATAGATACTTGTATAGTTCCGGGTTAGTTTTCATCGCTTGTGCGAAAGTGGGTAAGCTGCAAGGGTCAAATGGGTGCTTTACCGCCATCCGCATCAGACGTAGCGATGCGTCCTCCCGGATGAATTTTTTTTCTTGCGGTAATATTTCAGAAAGGTTGATAAAGTGATTGTATAGCATCTCGATGAGTTGTGGTATGCCCTGCAAGCTGGGGGGATTTGCGATTTCCCATATCATCTCAATAGGGGTTTGTGATATTTCCTTCCCTAAAATGGATTGCAGGTACGCACGACAGATTAGTGAACTGTTTCTTAGCGTGGATTGCAGGCGAGTGCTGGTAATGTTTTTGCCGTGTTTACGTAGTTTCAGCAAAACTTCGCTGAAATTATAGAAGTGTGTCTGATTGGAAAGGCGTATCCACAAATCGTAATCCTCTGGGAAGTATTCTGTTTTGTTTTTTGCCAAATCCCTGTATCCTCCAGCCTGGATACAGAGTTTGCGATTGGCCATGACTGCCGGATTGATGATTGGGTCATAGAAACAAAAGGCCCACGTAATCAGAATGTGTGACTGTGGCATCTGGATGCGGAAAAGAAAATTGCCGTTTTCGTCAATTGCAATTGCATTAGCGCTGGAGACACCAACTTCAGGATGGCTTTCCATGAACAGGAATTGTTTTTCAAGCCGCTCCGGCATACTGACGTCGTCAGAGTCCATCCAGGCGATGTACTTTCCTTGTGCGAGTTTTAGCCCGGTGTTGCGCGCGCCGACGATGCCGGTGTTTCGTTCATGACGGTGAATTCGAATGCGGGCATCCCGTTTTTGATAGTCAAGAGCTATTGTGAGCGAGTCGTCGGTAGAGCAATCATCCACGATGAGGAATTCGAAATCGCCGAAGGTTTGACTCAAGATGCTTTCAACGGCTTCCGGCAGGAAATCCTGGCAGTTGTAGACAGCCATGACAACGCTGATGGGAATATTCATGGAGTAACAGTTTTTCTCTCAAAAACCAGTTCCATCTCCTGATGGCAAGAGACGGGAGTGATGTGATGATAGGCCTGGACGTTGATCCGGCTGCCGGCATCGAATAAGTTTGCCAATTCAGCGGGCGAATAATGCCTTTTTGTTCCTGCCCGGTTTTGCAGGCTGACTGTTTGGACAAGATTGACAGGATTGCAAAAAGCCACGGAACGGTTATAGCACAAGAGGAATGGTCGAGTCGAGGCAAATCGGTTCCTGCGTTTGTTCATCCCGCCTTCCAGCCAATTTGGGTTGTCGAATCTTATTTCAAGTAATATCGGGATGACATCAACCAGGCGGTAGGCGGAACTGGATACCTCGAGCGGATAACCAAAATCCTGATCGGCATTTGTCCAATTGTATTTCTGAACATTTCCAACAAGAGGTTGAAATACGGGTAACAGTTGCTCTCTATCGTTCATGTAACTGTATAGCGTGTTTTGGCCGAGCCGCAGTGAGAAACCCAACACATCAGAATGCTTTGTAAGAAGTTCAGCAATTTCTGATAATGAAAATTCATGCGTAAAAATGACATCGTCCACCAGGAAGAGGAGCAGGGATGATGTGCTGGGAACGGAAATGGTGCGGCTAAATAGGCGCACGATACGGGGCCTAAGATGTGTCAGGACTTTGTAAATTAAATTTTGGAGGCTGGTTGACGGATATGGGTTTAGGATATTGAATACATCCTGTCGGAACTGGCTTTGCCTGACGAATTTCACCTGTGGATAACTCTGCCACTCCTGCGCCAGTTGTAAGTATTGTTTTGAATGTTGTTTGTTCGAGCAAGTATATAACACCGATATGCGGACATTCTCGTTGTCAGTGCAGTATGCAAAAAAAGACTGCAGGGTCGCCTGGACTTGCATTGCACGATCTTTGCTGAAGATAAGGCATTTAATCATTGTGAAAAGTCGGGAGGCGATTTAAAGAGTTCTTGATTGTGGTCAAGAAATTCAACCAACTGGTCAATTCTATGAAAATAAGTATGTTCACTAAACACACGCTGTACGCCATTTTTGATGATTCGATTGCGCTCTTCAGGATGAGCTATGTAGTAATCAAACTTTTCGAGAAATTCCTTTCTGCTTCGTACTGTTACCAATTCGTTAGGATTGTAGAAGCGTTCTGTGACAGGTGTCCAGTCAGTAATTTGAAATACGCCACAAGCAGTAGCTGAAAAAGCCCGCTCAGTGATTTCGGAAGGATAATCGATAAGAAAACGTGCCAATGGATTGGGTACTATTCTTGCTCGTGCGTACATATCGGGAAGTTGGGTGCTACTTATGGGTCCCAACCCAAAACCCCAGTTTGGCCCCCCCCATAACCCATGGTAATTTTCAAAAACAGGTTTAATGTATTTCCAAGTTAATTCCACGCGTTCAGGTCCACAAGAAGTGGCCATAAAATAATCTAAATCTCTAGCGGCCTCGTGAGGGTATTGATAAATAGGATTACAACCATGAGGCAGTGACAGGTATTGAAAGCCAATATTTTTCCATTCACTCCAGAATTGAGTAAAAAATTCATCAACAAACATACAGAAATACGCATCTACTGAGTGCCCAGTTCGAGCCAGTTTAAAACGCCATGCATCTTCGGATGACATCCCCGACTTTGGGAAACGGTGTTTGTTGGCGGGAGTGAATAACCGTAAACAGCCCTGGGATTTTTTATATTGGTGAATAAACTCAAGATCCAGAGATTGTAAAACGGGAGTAATATCCATTGAAATGAAAACATTTGGCTGAAAATCATCCCAGGTATGATGGAAATTTGGATCATTCCATTGCACAGACGCACACTGGATACCTGTATGCGACAGTGTTTGCATTAGATCGTTAAACCATAAGATTCCTACGCCGGAGGGTGGGACTTGAAACAGGATACGATATGATTTGGATTGGTATTTGTCTTTATATTGACGGAGGACGTCCGCGCGCAAATTTTGCCCAAGTTGGATGATTTCAATATTGGGTAGCTCGATCGTAGGGTCTATGCGCGTAATAACAGAAGATTGTTTTTCATAAATCTTCTTCAGCCTACATCTCATTAGATCATAAGGAAATGTGCTGGCAATTATGCCGAGTTTTCGGATTGCTTTGCGGATAAATTCAAGGGGTGTCATTTTGAATCCCTAGAAATATTTAGCGCCTTTTTTGCGTACAATGCTCACACCGCAAAGATAGGGTATTGTCACAATTTCAAATTCTTCCCGATATTCTTTTTTGATATGCTGCGCAGTTTTGTATACTGTGCCACTGAGGTGGAGCTTCTCATATTCTTCTGATAATGGAAATGTGTCATGCATCAAAATCAAACCATTTGGTCGCACAAAGGGAGAAAAATTATCAAAATCTTTTAGTGATTGCTCATGGGAGTGGTCTGCATCTATATAGAGAAGATCAATCGGTGTTTTGTGCTCTGACCATAAACCTGCAAGCTCGTCGGTACTCATTAGATGAAGTTTTACGATTTTTCCATAATGTTTAAGCGGTTTTTGCATTTCCGGATTTAGATCACATGTGTGAAGCGTACCTTTTTCAGTTCGAAGGCTGTTGTAGTATTGCAAAATACGGATAAAAGCCAGCGAACTTATTCCTGGCCCGGTTCCTAATTCCACAATAGTAAAAGGCGCGGCTGAGATAGCCACAGAAAAAAGCAAATTATAGTAAGCGATTTCATTATTTGCATGAAATCGATACAGATTTGCCAAGTCAAACGTATGGCGAATTGCGAGAAGTAGATCGTTGCTAAATGTAGGCTTGAGTGATGCCACTTTTGTATTGAAAAATGCAGGAAGCCGCATGATAAATCTCCTTCGGTTTTGTTACTGAGACTGTGACTACTTTTTGACAAACCACCAACATCCACAGCCATAGTTTTGTTGATTGGCATATGCTGGATCCGCGTCAATGGTAAATAGGCCGTTATCATCCACAAGGGCAAATTGCCTGATCTCAAAACCAGAGAGATATTCAACAATTTGTTCATGGGAATAGATGCGATGGGCATTGAATTGGATGCGTGGTTTCCCTACAGGTGTAACGAAAAATAGACTTCCTCCGGGTTTAAGAACCCGTTTGAGTTCGGCAATGGCTTTCAAGTCCCCATCCGGGTCGAGCGGATCCCCGTATCGCCCGAGGCCAATGTGTTCAATCACATGCATACAGGACAATGAAGAGATACTGGCATCTTCGAATGGCAGATTTAATAGATCTGCGCGTTCTGAAACAAGCCCTTCCAGATTTAAGTTTGCAGGGCGGTAATCATAAAACCTTACCGGGATAAAGGCAGAAAGCATTGTGCAGAATGTTAGGGTGGATGAGATATCGATATGGACACTTGGCCGAATTTTGGCAATAATGCGCGTGGCCCAGGCAGGATGATAGATATAGTGGGAGTCAAAAGATGTTGTGCCAGTATTTTCGTCGAGGATTGGATATCGATTACTCCAATATGCGCTAAAACGTCTTTCGGTTTGCCCTAGTAGCTTTGAAAAATTCTTGAATTCATTAGTGAAAACCCAATACTTGTGAATTTTTCTGATCTCCCAGTATATCTTTTTGATAAATGGGATACTTTTTAGTGTTAGGTCAATTCTTATGCTCATTATATCGTTTATCTGCACTTCAACTTGCTTTTATGTTTTAGACGTACTAATTACCATAACGCCGAATTTGCCACTCGCCATCGACAAGTACTAACGCTGATGCACCGCCCTTATATTCAAAACCGATGCCAAAGAAATCACCCGCGATGACTTCAGTATAAGCTGCACTATATAGCAAATCTAAAACCGTGCGGCCTCTATCTGTGGATATTGCGATATCAAAAAAATATCCCCCTTCACTCAAGGGTAATCTTGGAATTGTCAACCGAAATTCCCCTTCGCCACTTACATTGTCGAAGGATTGACCAGAAAGTAAATTATGGTGATAAAAAACATAAGTTCCCAACTCTGAGCGTACATTAACCGTCGCAGCAACGCCATCAAAGGACTTGTTTGGGATATTCGTTTTGTAGCCAATTACTAGTGTGCATTTTTGACCATTCCGAATGGTAACAGATGGAACTCCATTTTCATCTTCAATACAAAAAAAGGTCGCCCTTATCTCTCCAGAACCGCTCCTTGATTTGTTCTCTTCGAAAGATACTTTGGAACTGCGCTGGGTCCATTGGTTTCCATATGTTTGGATGGCTTTAACAGCAGTGCCATCAAATACAATTTTCCCATTTTGTAAGAGAATGCCGCGCGTACAGAGTGATTGTACAGCAGCCATAGCGTGACTTACGAACAATACGGTTCGTCCTTGTTTTGCCACATCCCCCATTTTCCCCAGGCTTTTCTTCTGGAATTCGGCATCGCCCACTGCCAGCACCTCATCCACAACCAGAATTTCCGGCTCCATGTGGGAAGCCACCGCAAAGGCCAGCCGCATATACATCCCGCTGGAATAGAACTTGACCTGCGTATCCAAAAACTTTTCGATCTCGGCAAAATCCACGATTTCATCGAACTTGCGCTCAATCTCGGCGCGGCGCATGCCCAAAATCGCGCCGTTGAGGTAAATGTTCTCGCGTCCGGTCAGTTCAGGATGGAAGCCGGTGCCCACCTCCAGCAGGGAACCGACGCGCCCGTATAAGTCCACCCGCCCGGTGGTCGGTTTGGTGATGCGCGAAAGCACCTTGAGCAGCGTGCTTTTCCCGGCCCCGTTGCGCCCGATAATGCCT
>PNNU01000135.1 GCA_013824385.1 Anaerolinea sp. | reverse complement strand
CATACCCTCTCACCCAAAGCGGAGGAAAAATGACCACGCCCTTTGAAGAACTGGCCAGCCTGGACCGGCTAATCCACGAACCTGCAAGGCTGGCCATCCTCACCGCGCTGGCTTCCTGCGACACCGCGGACTATCTCTTTTTGCAGCGCCTGACCGGTCTGACTGGCGGCAACCTATCAAGCCACCTCTCCAAGCTGGAAGAGGGCGGGCTGGTCCAACTCGACAAACGCTTTGTCGAGAAGAAACCCAATACCCAGGTTCAGATTACCGAGAAGGGCAAACGCGCCATCGTTCAACACTGGAAGCAATTGGACGACCTTCATGAAAACGCGAAAACTTGGAAACAGGAAGAAAAGAAACTTGAGTGATAAAAGACAAAAAACGGAGACCTTTAAAGCTCCGTTTTTTGTAGATTACAGGTTCTTCAACAGGTCCTCATGAATCCCCGGTGCGGAGGCCACCAGCCCGTACGGTGGCTTGAAGTAATCCGCATTGCCGTGCATATCGGTCACTGTCGCACCTGCTTCCTGACTAATCAACGACCCGGCGGCGATATCCCATGAGTTAATTTTTTCTTCCCAATAGCCATCAATTCTGCCGCAGGCCACATAGCAAATGTCAATCGCGGCGGAACCCAGCCGCCGCACACCTTGGGTGAGGTTGGTCAGTCGTCCGAAAATAGCCATGCGCCTTGCCAGGTTGACCTCATCCGGGTCGTTGTGGGGCAGACCGGTGACCAGTAGGCTGTGTTGCAGATCGGGGCAATCTGATACATGAATTGGCTCGCCGTTCAACCATGCGCCCTTTCCGCGTTCCGCGCTGAAACACTCGTCGTGTGAGGGGTCGTAAACCACACCCAACTGCAACTTCCCCTTAAATTGATAAGCCACCGATATAGCAAAAAGGGGAATCTTGTGGCTGTAGTTGATCGTGCCGTCCAGCGGATCAATGTGCCAGCAGTGATCTGCATGCCCCTTGATCTCGCCCGTTTCTTCCGTGAGGATGGCATGATCAGGGAAGCTGCTCAATATTGATTCCATCAACAGTTTTTCGCAGGCGTGATCCACTTCGGTGACAAAATCGGTCTCACTTTTGTATCCAAGGGTGTGTTCGGTGTGGAAGCCTTCGAGGGTAATCTGGCCAGCGGCTCTTGCCCAATCGATGACTTGGTTTAGTTCGGGTTGTTCTTTTATTGTCACTTCATTCTCCAATGTTCGGAAGGGTTTGGATGAATAAACAGTATTCATCACCTTGCATGATCGTTTTTGGTTGTTCAAAACGGACCAGGGGATTCCAGGCAGGTTTATCCCACCAGACGGCATCTGTTCTGCAATGGATCTGGTAACCAATTTCTGGCAACCCGTGTTGTTTCCATAAATCAGCGTAATAGCAGTGGGTAATCTTATGGCAATAATAATCTTTCGAGGCTTCAACGATTACCCGGTCTTGAAGTCCATAAAGCGGGTTGCTTTCCCACTCCAATTCAGATGTAAGTTGGTACCAACGTGCCACATCATTGAGGTTTTCCGGGTCAAGATTTAATTGCTTGAAAGAAGAAAGATCTTCCTCGCGTCTGGATTCTCGAGTTGAGTCGGCCATCTGTGACACAGATTGATGATAAGCATCCCATAATGGTTCACCAAATTTGGATAATAGATGTGGACAAACTCTGGCAAGCCCTTCAACTTTTCCCTCAAGTTTTACTTTGTTTTGAGAAATGAGCAGATTTTTATGAAGAGTAATGATCCTATCGAAAACAAGCCCCCAATTGCCGCGGTATTCCTGTAATATGATACTCTGACAACCAAGAAGGGAATGAAGTTCATTATCATCCCACCTATCCCCAATCCCGACTAAAAAATCATTTCCTTTTTTCAATTGTTTTACAATATTGACTCGCGCCTCAAGAGATTCACCCAAGTAGACGGCAACTTGTGGAAAATTATTCTTCTTCAGCCATTCTTCGGTGATGGATTGCATTGAGGTTGGTCTGGCGCCGAGGAAAATAATATTGTAATAGTTGGATAGATGTTGAAGGCAATCCACGCTGAGGGGAACCGGTATATCTTGAAGAACCTGGTCGCGAGTGCAAAAATCAGGAGTTCCGATCAAGGGAAGTCTTTTTCTGTCATCACAAATTGTGCCGTCAATAAAAACAAGGATTTCTTTCATCTTTTTACCTTGGTTATTTTTACAGAAAACGAACTGGCTTTAATTGGCATATCATTTGGGCTGATGTTATCGTTCTCCATTGATTTCTGCTATGAGTTGTTCAAAGAAACCGTCCAGATATTGGCTGCGGCCGCGGGCGATTTCTTTGGCGGTTTGGGTGAACAGTTTCTTTTCAATCTTCTGAAGTTTAAAGAGGTGTTCATGATAGGCACTGTGTAGTTCGCCCGCTGTTTCTTTGCCGGTTTCAATGAACTGCTGCGAGGGTGTGGCATAAAAAGGAGTGCCTGCCAGTGCGGCGTAGACCGATACACGGATGGCGCCAATGGCGCCCAGCACGTCCAGTTTGTCGGCGTCGAAGATACACTTGGCCTCGATGGTTGCAGGTGGTTCTTTATCGCCCCTGAAGCGGTGGGCTCGCACGCAGTGCTGCACGGCCTGGATGCGTTCTGCGGGCCAACCTTCTTCACGCAGGATATTGCCGGCAAACTCCGCTGAACGCAGGTGATGTTCTTTTCGTGTCTCGCTGCCAGGAGTCGTACCGTCCGCGTCGTGCAGCAGGGCTGCAGCGTGCACGATTTCAAGATCCGCGCCTTCAGCCAGAGCCAACCGCTCGGACATTTTGTAAACTCTTTCGATGTGTGAGAAATCATGCACGGCGTCGACGTGTTCATACCATGCGCGGGCTTTTTCTAATGTTAGCATACGGAATTCCTGGAAGATGAAGTGTCGAAGATTTTTATTGCTTAAATCCTGTGTATAGACCATAACCAATATAAGGCAAAAACAACCTGGCTGCAGATAACATTTCTCTGGTAAAGAAAGTACGCCTAATAGAGGTGTCTGAAATTCCAGCAATGATAGCACCGAAATAGTTTTTAATCCCATCTACTTTTAAGTGGTTTCTCAATTGGGTCATAAAATCAATTTTGTGAATACTCGATCTTACTTGTTGAAATCCGCAATTAATGAGAAGTTCTTCCCATCCATTTTGGTCGAAGGGGTGCAAGCCTATTTTTGACTCTACCAGAGAGACAAGTTTTTGAGGAGGAGTTTTCAGATAGGTGAACTCATTAAAAGCGATTTTTCCTCCACTGGCAAGAACGCGATGGATTTCAGACAGCACATACGCCGCCTGGCAAAATACCAAAACGGATTCAATGATCACCAAATTAAATGATTTATCAGCAAATGGAAGTGAGTGGGCATCAGCTTGCATTAAATATAGAGTTTTGATTGGAGCCTTATTTCTGTTTCTGGCGGCAATGAGATTTGCAAAAAGAAGGTCAAGACAATACAAGTGAGAATGAGTTGTTTTGTTAAGTTCAGAAATGGTAAAACCTGTTCCACCGCCGATTTCTAAAACACAAGTATCTGGCGAGAATTCGAAATCCGCCAGCAATGCTTGGGTTGCAGTAATACCTCCCAAATGTTGTGTCACCCGACCTTTCTCCCAGATATTGAAGGGTGAAAAAGTCGGTTCCTCGGTAAGCTGCTGATTTTTTGGCATACTTACCTCTCGTTAGTTAAATTGTTATTTACACAAGAGACTTTGCCTTTTTTGATTACTGTGCTCACCAGGTTGCCACCGAAGCGGTAAGCCAGTTGGCGATAATCCTCGACGGATAAGATCAGCAGGTCGGCCTGTTTGCCTGGCTCAATTGAACCAACATTTTGGTCTCGTCCGATGGCGTATGCGGCGTTGATGGTAGCAGCCGCCAGTGCTTGGGCTGGGGTAAGTTTTAGATATCTGCAGGCAAGTGCAATCACGAACTGCATACTCTCACACCAGGCGGTGCCGGGGTTGAGATCCGTGGCCAGCGCGAGGATGGCATCCGCGGCGAGCAGCTCTTTGGCGGGAGTGTAATGCGCTTCGGCCAACCCAAAGGGAGTGCAGGGCAGCGAGACCACCGCAGTGTTGGATTTGCCAAGTGTTTGAATTTCAGCTGCTGAAGTCTTGACGGCATGATCCACTGAGGCAGCGCTCAGTTCACAGGCCAGGGCGGCCGCACCCAGGTTCTCAAATTCGTCCACATGCGCCTTGAGCGGAAACCCCAACGCTTTGGCCGATGACAATATCTGACTGGTTTGTTCCAGGGTAAACGCGCCTTTTTCGCAGAAGACATCCACAAATGGCAGGGGTTTGGTCGCGGCTTTGCGGCTCCACCACTCTTTGAGCGCAGGCAGCATTTCTGCACTGATCAATAATGCATAAGCGTCTTCCCTGCCCGCATATTCGGTGGGGATGGCGTGTGCAGCTAAAAAAGTTGGCGTAATTTCGAGCGGACCCTCATGGTCAAGCTGAAGCAAGACTTCCATTTGAGCCAATTCTGTTGTCAGTTCCAGTCCGTAGCCGGTCTTTGCTTCGGCAGTGGTGGTGCCGTGCGCGAACATAATTTTGGCCCGTTCGCGGGATTGATGCAGCAGTGTTTCGTGATCTGCGGCACGCGTCGATTTTACAGTAGAGGCGATACCGCGGCCGGCTGCCATGATTTCCATGTAACTTTTGCCTTGCAGGCGCATTTCAAATTCCACAGCGCGGTCGCCCGCCCATACCAGATGGGTATGAGCATCCACAAATCCAGGCAGCACGGCTTTGCCGTCTGCATCAAGTCTTTCTTCGTCAGGGTATTTATTGAGCAAATTAAGTGTGGTGCCGGTTTCGACAATCAATCCGTCACGGATCAACACGGCTCCGTTGGGGATGATCCCCAAACGACCGATTTCCCGTCCGCGCTGTGGAGGGCCTGCCAGAGTAATCAATTGTGAAGCAGAGTGGATAAGCATAAAGCCTCTTTAGGGAACTCTTATAAATAGTATACCCGAAGGAGTAAAGCAGAATGCAATTGAGCGGGTTTAGTTGAGCTTTTTTAAATGAGGAAGCTTGATCCTTGATAATAGGAACAGTGCCAAAAGATTAAAAACAAGGCTGCCTGCTGCGTTGAATAATATGCCACCCTTATAAAGCTGGGGGGCTATTACATCGCCCAGAGCGCGGCCCATCGATAGCGCGGCGATGAACAAAGCCATCATGGTGGCACGGGCATACGGCGTGATCTCGGACATCAACGGTAAAGCACTGATCACCACCACCTCGAAAGACAAATAGAACAGGAATAACCAGATAAAAGCTCCCACTATTGTTTTTCCTAATAATGGCAGTGTGATCACGGTAAGGCTGCTTAATATGATTCCTGCAGCGATGGAACGTTCCTTTCCGATGCGGTCCGCCAGAAAAGCGGCGATACCTTCACCGCCAAGTTCAGAAAAACCAATGACGGCAGAAGCAGCGCCAAGAGCTGCGATTTGAAGACCATAAGCGTCTTGCATCCACACACCGAATACCACGTTGATCAATTCATTGCCGAGGATGAAGGATAATCCCATTAACATGCCCATCACCGCCGGAAGAAAACCCAACACTTTGCGGATATCCGCAAACACGGCAACGGGTTCTTCCTGGGTAGGAAGATCATTCGGCACCAGCCACCAGATCAACAAGGTGGCAATGGCGCCGGCAATAGCCAGGGCGATAAACGGTCCGTTCCATAACGCATGCGTCAGGATTAATCCAGCCAGTGGAACCAGCAAGATAAATGACAATGCCCACGAAAGTTCGATGACCGCCATGTAGAATCCACGCCGTTCATAGGGGGTATGATCGCCGAGGTACGCCTGGATGGGCGGCAGCAGCACGTTATTGCCCAGCGATCCCAGCAGGATGGCGATGAAAAAGGTCACAATTGAAGGAAATAAACTTGCAGAAAGCATGCCTGTCAGGAATATTCCCATCCCAATTAGCATGCCGGTTTTACGTCCGCGGCGGTCAGCAATGGGTGCTAAAAATGGACCCAGGGCGCTGGTAGCCATCGATACTGCCATGGCCAAAGAAATGGTGCCAATTTCAACGTGCAGCCCGCTGGCAAAAACTGCCAGAAAGGGATAGATCATCCGTGTGGCGGTGTTCACCACCAACCGTGAAAGGGTAAATACTCCCAACTTAATATTCAACGATGTTTTCATAAAGTACTGCCTTGGTTTATAAAAGAACCCTCCCGGTGAGCGGGAGGGCAAAAGTGATATTGCCCCGGTATTCTAGATAGAGGTGTGTCGCAGATCTAAAAGAGGTGGTTGGCTAATGGCTAAAAGTTACGCAGCTAACTGACTGAAGGTGGTTTGGCGAAGTTTCTTGACCAGGTCGTCTTGAGTTTCACACCAAATTTTGTGCATGGGGCAGTCACCCGAGAATTCGCAAATGTCGGATGTCAAAGTACACTCATTCAGTGAGATGGGCCCATCAATTGCTTCAACCACTTCAAGTAATGAAATGGAAGCGGCTGGCCTTGAAAGTAATACACCGCCGCGGGCTCCGCGGGATGTGTGGATCAGCCCCGCAATTGAAAGTTGAGAAATGATCTTTGCCAGAAATGAAGGGGGAATCTTCTGGACTTCAGCGATTTGACTGGTCGCCGCGCGTTGGGTCGGTTCAAGTTTTGACAGGTAGAGCATTGCTCGAACCGCGTAGTCAGCTTGTCTCGTGATCTGCATCGGGATATATACCTCTTTTGGTAATATTTGTCTCTATTGTACTCCCATTTTAGGGATTTCTCGAAATAAAACCTAGTGACAATCATCCCTTTCTTTTTTAATCCCCGCAATCAGGGTCGGGTATAATTTTGACATGAATCCATATAAATTTAATTATCCAATATCTGTCCGTTACGGGGACCTTGATCCGCAGTGGCATGTCAACAATGCACGTTTTTTAACCTTTGCCGAACAGGCACGCTTTGCCTACCTGATGGAATTGGGTCTGTTTGATGGCAAGTCCTTTTGGGATTTACCCCTCATCGTCGGGGATATCCACTGCCGTTACCTGGTGCCGATAGACCCCGGCGTAACCGTGATCATCTCAACTGGTATCGCCAGCATTGGCAACAAGAGTCTGGTGATGGGCAGTCGGATTACCAGTGAAGACGGCAAAGTGATTCACGCCGAAATAGAGACGGTTATGGTGGCATATGACTATCGCACCAAAAAAGCCGTGCCTGTTTCGGATGATCTGCGTGCCATCTTTGAAACATATGAAGGCAAGTCATTCCCCAAGCCGGAGAGGTGAGCGTGGAACTCCCACAAGTAGACGAGGGACTGCTGAACCGCTTTTTAGTGGAGCTCTTGAAAGTTCCCAGCCCGACAGGCTATACGCAAGATGCTGCCGCTCTGCTGCAGAGATGCTTTCGCAGCATCTCTGATGTGACCGTCAAAGTCATGCCCAAGGGCGGACTGATGGTCACCCTGCCAGGTGAAAAAGAAGACTCGCCCCGCGCCCTGACCGCCCATATGGATACCCTCGGTGCCATGGTCAAAACCGTCAAAGCCAACGGCCGCCTGACACTCTCGCAAATTGGTAGCTACAATTGGAATTCGGTTGAAGGCGAAGGCTGCATCGTTTTCACCCGCAGCGGAAAGCGCATCCGCGGTTCGATATTGATTGACACCCCTTCGGTGCATGTGCACGCCGCCAAGGTCAGTGAAACCAAACGCGAACAGGAACACATGGAAGTGCGCCTGGATGAACGTGTGGCCTCCCCTGAAGAAGTCAAAGCACTCGGCATCAGTGTGGGCGATTTCGTAGCCTTCGATCCGCGTGTGGAACTATCAAACGGCTTCATCCGCTCTCGTCATCTGGATGACAAAGCCGGCGTGGCCTGCCTGGTGGAAGCCATCCGCTGCTTGACCTCGGCCAACCTCAAGCCGAAGCAGACTACCTGTTTCTACTTTAATAATTATGAAGAAGTCGGGCATTTCTCTGAAGACGATTTTCCAGTCAAGATCAGCGAACTGCTGGCCGTGGATATGGCTGCTGTGGGCGAAGGTCAGGCTTCAGATGAGTTCCATGCCACCCTGTGTGTCAAAGACTCAAGCGGGCCCTACCACCACGGGATGTGCGAACGTCTGCGGGCGCTTGCTGAAGAACAGCGCATCGACTAC
>PNNU01000134.1 GCA_013824385.1 Anaerolinea sp. | reverse complement strand
AAATGGCGATGTAGTTGGAATTTTTCCACCAGTTGGCGGGGGATAAAGATATATTGCCATGAATCAAAAACAATTAATTAAAGCTCATATTGATAAAAACGGAAATGTGATCATCCCTAAAGAAATTGCTGCACGTTTCGGGATAATTCCTGACATTGACGTTTATCTCGATGAGGGTACTAACGAAATTAGAATACTTAGGCCAATTACTCACCTTGCCAAGGTTTATATAGAACCAACCAACTTATGTAATCTGGACTGTCGTACTTGCATGCGTAATGTGTGGGGTGAACCCTCAGGTTCCATGAGTGATGAAACCTTTGAACGTATATTTGCAGGGATACTGAAAATATCGCCTTTGCCGACTATTTTCTTTGGTGGTTTTGGTGAACCACTCATTCATCCAAGAATTATCGAATGGGTAAAACGATTTAAAAGTATTGGCGCCAGGGTCGAATTAATTACAAACGCACTTCTGCTTACCGAAGAATATTCGCTGCAATTCATCCGAGCTGGTCTGGATATGTTGTGGGTTTCATTGGATGGTTCATCACCTGAGAGTTACGTTGATATTCGTCTAGGCTCTTCACTTCCCAAGGTGATTGACAATTTAACGACTTTACGTCGGATTCGTTATAAAGCCACCGATATAGATAACAGCAAACCTCATTTGGGAATTGCCATCGTCGCGATGCAAAGCAACATTAATGACTTGCCAGAAATCCTTCACCTTGGCATAAGCTTGGGAGCCTCTAATTTTTCCATCAGCAATGTCTTGGCACACACTCCAGAGCTGAATGATCAAATACTATACAATCGAACAACTCAAAACATGATTACGCGCCAGAGTACCTCAATTCCGATTGTAAACATACCTCGCATGGATTGGAATAGTTTTACGAAAGATACCCTGGCAGAAATCTATTCTCGAAAATACAGGTTAGAGCTTTCAGGTTACGAGGTCAATCGTTCACTGGATAGTTGCCCATTCATCGAACAGGGTAGTACTGCCATTCGTTGGGATGGGAACATTTCGCCCTGCCTTCCTCTTTTACACACCAATCAAAGTTATTGTGAACAGCGGCTGCGAAAATCTTTTGCTTTTACATTTGGTAATATTCTTGAGCAAGATCTTCTTGATATTTGGAACGATAAAAAATACGCCAACTTCCGTGAGCGCGTACAGCGATTCGAATTCTCACCTTGTACTTTTTGTAATGGGTGTGACCTTTCAACACAAAATATGGAGGACTGTCTAGGTAACACGGAAATCGCCTGTGGAGGTTGTTTATGGGCACAAGGCTTTATTCGTTGTCCGTGACCATTGCTCAGTCAAAAGATAGAGGTCATAAATGAAACAAAAAACAACTGTTTTAACTGATTACGACCTTTGCCGTTATAGCCGGCAGATGATGCTGGCAGGCTGGGGCGAAGATGGCCAAAAGAAAATCAAGAACTCTTCAGTCTTTATTGCTGGAGCTGGCGGACTAGGTAGTCCGGTCGCGCTATATTTGGCAGCTGCAGGACTAGGTGAGATAAGTATCTGCGACGATGATACTGTTGAGCTTTCAAATCTTAATCGGCAAATATTACATTCAGATAACCGTCTGGGTCAGTTAAAAGCGCTTTCCGCCGAACAGACTCTACGTGAAATCAACCCAAGCTTATCCTTACATAGCATTGCTGAGCGGCTTGATGAAAATAATGTAGAGCGCATCGTTGGCAAACCCAACATAGTAGTGGATTGTCTCGATAACTATCCAACCCGGTATTTGCTTAACACTTACTGTGTAAATCACAATATTCCGCTTGTTCATGCGGCTATCTGGGGATTGATCGGGCAGATCGCTTTCATCAAATCTCCTGAAACTCCTTGTTTACAATGCATCATTCCAGAAGCCCCACCAAAAGATGTCTTTCCAGTATTAGGTGCAACATCTGGTGTTATTGGAGCCCTTCAGGCAATGGAAACACTTAAATATCTTACAGGTATTGGAGAATTGCTCATGGGACGATTGCTTTTGTTCGATGGCGAAAATATGTCATTCGAAAATATTAAAGTAAATCATCGACCGGAATGCTCCATTTGTGGTGTTGAATCAAAACATCCTAATCTGTAATTAAATCAGGTGTCAATTAATATCAATAAGGACGTAAGTAGTTTATTAATTAGGTTTTTATATTTATCCGGGCTAAGCAAAATCCAAGCTAAGATATCAGTCAATTTGAGAAAATTTATCAGTTCACCTCATATGCTGCAAAAAAAGGGCAATTCTGTGTGATTTGATGCGCTTTCTAAACCGATATTCATAACTACCCCCATAGCCGAAATACTGAAAAATTCCAATCATAAGGTGTTAAGTCATCTATCAGTTTTGTGACTCATCTATGAATGTGTATTCTTACCACCTTTACTAAGACTCTTATTCTATGATGCACATACTCCCAAACCAAGGTATTTCAACATTGATCTTTCAATAATCGAGAATATTACTGCCACATCAACCAGAAACAACTGATGCTCATCTTTCTTGATTTCTCCGATAACATAATTTGAATATGTATTTTTACAATCCAATAAGTTGGAAGATTCGATCAAGTCATCGTCAATGGTTATTACATCAGAAACCGCTGAAACGATCAAACCGATCTTAACATCACCAATGTCAGTGATCATTATCCGCTTTTCATCATTGCATTCTTGCGAAGTAATACCAAACCTATTATGCAAGTCTACAACAGGTAGAATTTGTCCTCTTAGATTTGTCATCCCTTCCACAAAGGAAGGAGAACCAGGGATTTTTTCTATATCTTGAAGTCCACTTATTCCATGAACTGAATAAATATCAACTCCAAAGTTCTCAGATCCAAGTTCAAATAATACAAGTTGTTTTTCCATGGTATTTTTCCTTTCCGGGAGTTATTTTAAAAATAACTATGATGTAATGCAGGAATATTGAACAATTCACTATTCATTATGTCGATACTAGCAATTTTGGATTTTTCGTCTTGAGATAGCACTCTGACAAGATCAAGCAGAATAACCAACTGTTTTTCGATTTTTACGATCCCAACTATGAACTCAGAATTGACATTGTTGATCATCGGAGGAGGAGGTTCAATAACACTGTCATCAATAGTTATTACTTCAGAAACCGCGGATACGATCATACCGACCTTTACCTCGCCGACATTTGTTACTACGATTCGCACCTCTCTTGTTCTCTGATGGGCACGCATTCCAAATCGCTTATGCAAATCAATGACAGGTAAAACACTTCCACGAAAATTGGTAATACCCTCCACATACTCAAGGGATTGAGGGATTTTCGTAATCTCTTGGATTTTTACAATACTTTCCACAGAAGAGATATCAATTCCAAAATTCTCACTACCTAGTTCAAAGATTACTAATTGTTTTTCCATTGTGATATCCTTTTGATTTTATTAGGTGGGTAAACTCAGATCGAGTTTACCCACCATCATGATTTCTAAGCGGAGAACGCTGGAAGATTTTCATTCACAAGTTGTTTGCTTTTCTTATTGCCATTTTGATAAGTGAGGTAGTCAGCATTCTCAATTCTTTCTGTCTTGGAAAAATTTACTATGACTGATTCTGTTGCAGTGGCAACTTGGCTGCTGTCATTCACTTTGAACTGTGCCACAACCTGCTGAAGAATTTGTGCCATCTCTGCGAGTGATTGAGCAGAGGCAGTCACTTCTTCAACCTGAGCGCTCATCTCTTCTGCGTTGGCGCTAACTTCTTCGATAGCAGCATTGTTCTCTTCGCTGACACTTGCAATACTCTCAATGGCCTGGCTTACTTCGATTGAATTGGCTGCCATTTGTTCTGTGGATGCCGTATTCTGTTCAACGACAGCAGAAACTGAATCAACGGAAGCAACGAGTTCTTCAGAAGCCAAATTCATTCGATTACTGGCCTCTGCAGCAAGAGTTGCTTGCTTATTAACTGCTTCTGCCGCTAAAAGAATCTCAGAAAGTGCAGCCCCAGCCTCGTTGGCGCTGATAACACCAAGTTCCACTTCTTTCGATCCTTCTTCCATGGCTTTCACAGCTTCAGAGACTGTATTTAAGATTCCACCTATCAACCCGCCGATTTCTTTGGTAGCAAGAGAGGATCGTTCTGCCAGTTTGCGAACTTCATCTGCCACCACTGCGAACCCTTTACCGTGTTCCCCTGCACGTGCGGCTTCGATGGCTGCATTGAGTGCTAATAAATTGGTTTGTGAAGCGATATCTTCAATCGTTTCGACAATCTTGCCTATTTCTTCTGAACGTTTACCCATTTCTTGCACTTTATCAGCCGAGACACCCACTTTGGTTTTGATGCTCTGCATGCCATTAAGAGTTTGCTCGACTGTCAGAGATCCCTTTTTGGCAGCCAAAGCTGCGGCGGCAGAATCTGATGTCACTGCGGCCGCATTGCCTGCCACCTGTTGAATGGCAGTGTTAATCTGTTCGGTTACGTTTGAAGCCTTGGAAACAGAATTGCTTTGTTCCTGAGCACCTTTTGCAACACCTTCAATAGCCTGAGTCATTTGTTCAACAGCCGTTGCTGTTTTCGTAACTGCAGTGGATTGATCCGATATTCCTTTGGCAACCTGCTGCATTGTTGCAGCAATTTGATTAGTCGCTTGCCCAGCTTGATTGGCAGCAGTGGCTAATTGTCCAGAAGCCGCTCCAAGACTTGTGGCACTTTGAGCCACATTTCCAACCAGATTATTAAGATTGGAGGTCATTTGAGCAAAATTGGTACCAACACCCTGAAGGCGAATGATCATTGTATTGAACGCTCTGGACAGATCACCCATCTCATCTTTTGCATCATACTTAAGGGTTTGGGTTCTCACGCTAACAGATTTTGTCAGATCACCGTCAGCGATGGCTGCGGCTGCCTCCTCAAAAGCAGGTAGATCCTCTTGCGATATCTGTTCGGCTGTCTTCACCATCAATTTTGCAGCATTGGATAGCCCACGCGACAGGATCAATCCCAGAGTGATAGCCAATAATAAGCCTGCAATGGTGACAATCACCATTGTTCTGGTTGCTGATGTAAAGTTCAAATCTGCAAGTTCATCTATATGTTTTGCTTCAGTGACATTGATATCCAGTAGTTTTTGAAGAGAATCACGAACAGAATCAGTTGCAATCTCTGCACGACCGGTTCCAGTAAGGCTGCTTATCATTTCTTGCTGGTTACCTTCCGCAGCCCATTTGAGTACTTCGGCGATTGCAGCTTGATATTCAGCCCAAGCGGGTTCAAAAATTGCTAATTCTGAAACCTCAGAATCCAACAGGTAGGTTGCTTTGTATTTTTCAATCCTTGTGTTAATATCTTTGGTCAAAGCTACAATACTAGCTTGGCTTTTTTCTCTTTCTGACGGAATATATAACATTTCATAAACATCTCCCCGGATTTCGTTCAGACTTGCATCAACCTCACCGAGGTCGTTCACAGGCACCAGACGGTCAACATAGAGGGTATCAGTATCATTCATACCTTCTTCCAAGTGAATGTAACCCACCACAGCCACCACAACAATAATGAGGGCTACAACAATAAATCCTCCGGTCAATTTGACACCAATTTTGAGATTATTTAATACTTTCATTTTCTTTACTCCTCCACATTATTTATGGTTAACAATATTAGTTCGACGGCAGATTGTTGCTTTTTAGATTCCAAATTCCCCTTACAAAATGGTAAGTGTTTCTTGTTCCTTTTTTATCATCCCTCTATTCACGGTTTTTGACATCTGTGCCGAAGCAGGTTTTTTTCCCAACAAAAAATCCGCTTTTCAGCGGACTTTTTGATGATTTGTTGGGTTTGCCACCAACAAAAGAAAAGGAACCTGGCTTTATTGGAAGGGATAATATCGTGATTAGCCAATTTAGAATCTAGGTTTCCTGATAGCACTGCACTTGATTTCGACCAGATTGTTTGGCGAGGTAAAGAGCCTTATCGGCTGCTTGAATCAGATCTTCTAATTCTGTCATACTGTTGTTTAACTCAGCAACACCTATACTGACTGTAATACGTAAGTTACCTATATTGGTCTCAATATAAGATTCCGAAATGGCAACACACAATCGCTTAGCCAGAATTCTTGTAGTTTCCAGATTACTTTCAGGTAGCAAAACCAGGAATTCATCGCCACCTAAACGGCAAACCAGGTCGATGCTGCGCATTTTTTCTTTGCAGAAGATAGCCAGACTGACTAAAGCCTGATCTCCTGCCAGATGACCATAATTATCGTTGATTGATTTGAAGTGATCGATATCAATCATCAAAGCCGAGATGGATCGCTTGTATCTGCAGCAACGATCAATCTCGCGTAATCCCATTTCTTGAAGACCTCGCCGGTTTAAGAGACCAGTGAGTGAATCTCGAATAGCAACTTGTTGAAGTTCTTGATATAGACGATTATTCTCAAGCGAAATCGCCACCTGATCTGAAAATAGACTTAACAAATCAATTTCCCTTTGGATAAACGGATTGCGTAAATTTGTCCTACATAATTGAATTACGCCGGTTATCTGGTTTTGCCACTTAACCGGGACTGTCAGCAAAGCAAAAGGAGAAGAGATTGCTTCGTCAGGTAAAATTCTCTCTGGCCATTGGGAATAATCCTGAATTACCATTGCTTTTCCGGTTATGGCTACTTTACCTACAGCACCCTGGCCATAATTCTGAATTACACCGGACGGTTCATAGGGGAAATTTACACTTACTTTACACTCCAGTGTGCGTCGTTGGGGGTCGCTAAGGAAAAAAGATCCGCCGCTTGCATCCATTAACCAAACAGCTCGCTCAATAATGGTTTTTATTGACGATGAAAAATCTTTAATCATGGATATATCCATTGCGGTTGCCTGAAGCAAACTCAAATCAGTGGCTCGTTGATGCTCCACAGAATATAAGCGAGCCTGTTGGATTCGAATGGTTGCTAAATTTGTGATCGTCTCAGCTAATTCGACTTCTTCAGGGGTAAATGAACGGTTGGGTTCGGTAATATCACAGCCAATCGTCCCTATTACTTCATCTTGTAATACTAATGGCACAAGTAAAATGGAAAAGATGCCAAGTTGAACCATATTATTTTGTACAGCTTTCAACAATGGATCTTGTTGAGCATTTTGGACAAGCAACGAAGTTTTTGTCCTCAGGATATACTCCATGGATAGATTATCCTGAAGCGAGAGATCGGTACCAACTGTTGATGGCATACCAGTCGATTGGTGGTCTGACACCACAGTTAATCTTTGCCGACTTTCGTCAAATAAAGCGAGTCCTACCTGATCCAGTTTAAGGGATTCTGCAAGGGAATCAACAATTACTTGTAGAATTGTGTTCAATTCTAAAGATCGGTTCAACATACCAGCAACCTGGTTGATAATGGCCAGGCGGCGTGCCTGTTTTGTGAGCTGTTCATCTTGCAATTTGCGTAAAGTAACATCACTATAAACAATTTGAGTCTGGTTATAGTTTTGAGTTTCACTCAAGATAACCCTTGCCTCAACGAAGATGATTTTTCCATCTTTGTGACGAAGACAACTCTCAATAGGGTTATCCTTTATTTGAGAGATAAAGTAATATCCGACAAATTCATCATGTGTCAGAGTGTTTTGATCCCAATCCCAAGGATGTAAATGAAAAAGTTCTTCCTGTGTGTAGCCCAACATATTGATAAACTGTTGGTTCGCTTCCATAACCTCTTGCATTTCATTGAGAACGATAATGCCATCCTGATTTTTTTCAAACAGGATACGCCGTCGATTTATCTCTTCTTCAAGCAAAAGCTCAGCTTCTTTATGAGCTGTGATATCTCGGGTTATTCCCAAGATTCGATAAACTCGGCCTGTATTATCAATGATCGGGATGAGAGTCGAGTTAAAAAAACGCCTCCCAACGGCGAGATCCAATACTGCTTCTTCCTCAATAACTCTGCCTGAATCCACACAATGACGATATTTGGCAATGACGGTATTGGCGGTTTCCTCTGGCACAGAATCTTCGATTAATTTTCCGACAAGACTGGCTCGAGAAATTCCAACAGAACTCTCAAAAGCGGGATTAACTTCTAGATTTCGGAAATTACCATCGTTTGTGACCTCCAATAAAAAAAGAGGATCTGGAACATTCGTGAAGATCTCGCCGAAAAGCAGCTCGCTTTCTTTAAGAGTCTCTTCATTTTGGTCAGTTGTTTTTATACCTTTCTTTGGTTTCAT
>PNNU01000133.1 GCA_013824385.1 Anaerolinea sp. | reverse complement strand
TAACCTCAATCAAGAAATGGGAATTACTTTTATTGTTGCAACACACAACTTACTGTTGACCGAAAAAGCAACGCGGGTATATGAGTTAAAGGATGGCAAGATTCAATAGAGTAAATTATGAGTAGATTACTTGAGGGTATTCGCTTCATAATCCGTGACTTGCAAGGTGATGGTTGGCGCTCTGCCATCACCGTGATCAATCTTGTTATTTTCATTAGCTGCTATTTTTGTTTGGCTTCTTTGGCTGAAGCTGGCTACAAGTTCGGCAACCAATCCAGAAACCCGGATGAGTTGATGATGATTTCACATAATGTCTTCGACTTGAGTGACAGCCAGATTTCAGATGCCGATTTTGCGCCTATTCGCGATCTTATCCCAACTTCTGTGCAAAGTGTCTCTCCATTAATGTTGAAGCACCTCAATGTTGAAGGTTATTTTCTTCAGGTCCGGGCGGCTCCACTCAACGATTACAAAACAGTCCATAATCTTTCATTGCTTGAAGGCAGCTGGCCGTATGGCGTGAATGAGGCTGTCATTGGTGAGGGGACGAAGGCATTGACCAATTGGAAAGTAGGTGAAACCATCCGCGTTTTTGGTGTGGATTTCAAAATCACCGGGATGGTGCATTCCACGGGTACGAAGTTTGGTTCCATTTGGATGAGCCTTGAGAATGCAGAAAAATTATTTAACACAAAAGGGTTATATCAATTTGCCTGGATCATCTTGACTCAGGGGGCAGACCCTGATGAGGTCATAAGTCTATTGAGCAGTGACCCACGACTGTCTGGCAAGTTTGATGTTTATTATGCAGATCAGCTTTACCAACAGTATGCCAGCGCGTTAAATGATGTCAAAAATATTAGTTTGGTGTTGGTTTTCTTGGCGCTTTTATGTGTCATGTTTGGAGTCTACGGATCTACTTATCTTACTCTGACAGAACGCAAACGTGAGTTGACCATTCTTCGCTCGGTGGGGTTCACTTCAAGGGCAATTCGGATGGTGCTCTCGATGCGCACAGTGTTACAGGTTATTCTCGCATACCTGTTAAGTTGGGTGATCACGACACTGGCTATTCACAGGTTTGAATCCATCAGTCCAATCATGATCCATTCCATCCCCTTGCCTGTAATCGTCTCGGTAAAGATACTATTAGCGGGTGCTGTTCTCTCAACCTTATTTGCCTGGATTGGTGTCTGGTTGCCCACCCGCCATCTGCAAAAGAGCAGTGTTATCAGCATGATTCAACGGTAGGAAAAATGGCTGCGATCTTAATGTTGGCAATGAAAGACATCCTTAAAAAATGGAACCTGGCCTTGATTATGGCATTACTTTTTAGTGTGACTTTCGCCAGTTTTCTCTCAATTATTGCTTATAAAAGTAATCTGACCGATACATACTCTCATCTTTCTCAAAACTGGTTGGTAGTTGCAAAAAGCGATGGGGTTGGAGAAATTCATGGCAGCCGGTTGAGCCCTGAGATTGGTGAAATGTTGCTCTCCAGCGGGTATGAACATCCCATCCCTGAGATACATCAAGTGGTTGGCACTTCTCTGGCCACCGGAATGTTAATGCGGGGAATATCCCTTGAAGATTTCGAGGATGTTAGCAGTTTTTCACTTGTTTCTGGCAGCGCTTTGGTACCCGAAGATGAATCTCGCCTTGCCATGGTGGGGGTTACACTGGCAAGTGTTGAAGAGGTCACTACGGGTGACAAGATCCGCATCAGGGGAAGAGATTTCAAAGTCAAAGGGATTTTCAAAACGGGAACTTATCAAGATAACGAAGTTTGGATCACTCTCGCGGACGCTCAAACGCTACTCAATTATGGAAATGACGTTTCAATTTACATCATTCCGGATGGCGGCGTTTTTCAAGAGGGAAATGTTATTTTGGAAGGTGTATCTGTTAGCAGAAAAGGAGAAACAGGCAATATGTTCGGCGGGGAAGTTTCTTCTTTCTACAACTACTTGGGGATGGTGGCAATTTTTGCAGAAATTGCAACTATTTTCACACTTTCCAATTTATTGTGGCGACTCGCCTGGTTGCATCGGCATGAATTTGGCATCATTCGTACCCTCGGTTTTGGACGCTGGGCTTTAATGTATTATCTGTTTATACAGGCCGCGTTGATACTTGTTATTGGGTTGATTGTTGGAACGGTATTGGCTTTCACCGTCATTATTGCCCAGGCACAACAATTAACCGCTTTTGGTTTGGGCGTATCACCAATGTTAAACTTTCAAACGATCACAACTGCCATCGGCATTTCAATTCTCATATTGTTTATCGGTATTGCGTTTCCGGCATTCCGTATTAATCAAATGAGCATTCCCAATTTATTGGGGAGAGAATAGTCTATTTTGTTATATGAGAGAGGTGAAAAATGAATAAACCGAAATTAATCAAAATTATGTTCATCCTCATTACGGTCTTAATCGTCACAGCCTGTAATCTTCCGCTCAACCTGGATAAAAACGCTGATAATGACGCGGAAAATACGTTCGAAGAGACTGATACTCCGTCTCAAGGTGTTTTTGCCGAAAAGGTGGATTCTAAACCTGTTGGATTGCAGGAAGGATTGGGAAGCCTGGATTCATATATGCTGACCTTGTTCCTTCGGTCCAGTGATTCCAAGGGTGCATTGACCGAGATGACTGAAACGGTAGAACGCTCCGTGGTCGATAAAAACTCACATACAACCACCGTCTCCAGGTCATTTGACCCTGAGAACGATACGGAAGAAAATAATTCGACCGATGAAACTTATGTGATCGGAAACGTAACCTGTTCTGGAAGCGGTGAAGATTGGACTTATTCAGAAATGACCGCCCAGGAAAAAGAAATGCTTGATGTCTACAAGGGCATGGTTGATGTAATACCCCTGATCGACAATCCGGAATTTGTTGGCGAAGAAATGGTCAACGGCGTTGACACCAATCATTTTACATTCCAGTTGTCAGGTATTGGCGATTCTTCTGGTTCCGTGGCAACGGTAAATTCAGGTGATTACTGGCTGGCCAAAGACGGAAATTACATTGTCAAATATCATTTGTTACTTGAAGTACAATCTGCTGCAGAAGGTACTCAAGAGAACGAGACATCGAATATTGAAGCATCAATTGACCTGACCAACATCAATGTACCAATAACGTTCACTTTGCCACAATATTGTGTTCCGAGCAGCGAATAGAATGGTGAAAGTAGAACCTAAATTGCCTTGTATGGAGGTTCCATATTTGGTATATTCTCTTTTGTTGAGAATAAAATCGATGTGGTAGTTGCTAAATGTTTCCATTGGGTAGTTTAGGGAGAAAAATGAAAAATATTATGAAAAATGCGAGAATGTGGCTGGTGCTGGCCATATGTTTAAGCTTATCCGGGTGCAATTTGCCTGGCAGAGATTCGGCAGCCACTGACCTCGTCAATCAGCAAACCAGTGTAGCGCAGACAGTGGCTGTGTTGCAAACCCAATTGGCTATCGATACCACCCCCGAGGCACCCGTGATCGGGACGAATACGCCTGAGGCAGCCTTGCAAACGGCGACATTCACGGTTACGCCAACTATTGAAGTTCCCATGCCTACAATAACCTTTACTCCTGCACCAACTTTCCGCATCGGCAAAGTGAGCGATGTCAATTATCCAGATGACACCGTGGTTAAACCAAATACCGAATTTACCAAAACCTGGCGTCTTACCAACGCAGGCACCGCCAGTTGGAACTCCAATTTCAAGTTGGTCTTCGTCAGCGGAGATGCCATGAGTGGACCGGCTTCCTCATCCATCGGACAGACCGTTCCGCCAGGAGGCAGCATTGATATCTCGGTAAAGTTGAAAGCTCCCGCCGCCACCAAGACCTATCAGGGCAAGTGGATGCTGCAAACCGATACGGGTACGACCTTTGGTTTGGGCGCCAATGCGGACGGCTCTTTCTGGGTCAAGATTAAAGTGGATCAAGCCCTGGCGGTTACGTCGGCAAGTGTAACGGTCGCACCCGCGGCCTATTCAGGTCCTTGCCCAGGAGTAGTGGCGATTACAGCATCCGTAACTGCCAATACCTCCGGCAAGATCACCTACTATTTCATCACTTCGACGGGGGGCAATTCTGCCACGATGGAACTTGTCTTCGATGCGGCTGGCGCAAAAACCACTCCTGTTTACACTTTGCCAGTCTTAATAACCGGGCCAGTCACGGTGTCGTTCTACAACGACTATCCCAACCATCAGGAATTTGGTACTGTGACTATACCGGTAACCTGCACACCATAACCATCAAATCCTCCGCGGTTTTGAAACCGTGGAGGATTTGTTTAAAGCAGGTTTAGAAATATTTAAGCTTCAGACAGCCCTCATTGACAGAGGCCCCTTTTGGATTATAATAACCGACGAACAATCGACGACGGTCCACTAGCTCAATGGTAGAGCAACTGACTCTTAATCAGCAGGTTCAGGGTTCGAGCCCCTGGTGGATCACAACTTTCTCGAAGAACCCGTTTGGGTTCTTTTTGGTTAATCAGGTTCAGGGCACCCTTGGGGTGTGATATTCAAGTCCTGGCGGATCACAATCATATTGAAGAATCCTTTTGGGTTCTTTTTGGTTAATCAGGTTCAGACTTCCCCCATCCGGGGATGATATCGAGTAACTCTGTTTGTGGTTTGGTTTCACGGGATGGACAATAACTAAAATCTATCAGGAGCGTCCTGTTGCATGCAGTGGGGAGGCTTTTGTTTGTTAATTAATTTCAAACTAATTTCATTGACGAATAAAAAACCTTATGCTATTATGAAAGTGTTTTCATTAAAGCCGGTGGGATGTAACTTATGAATGGGAAAAAAGTACCAACAATTTTTGACGTGGCAGAACTTTCTGGCGTGAGTATCTCTACCATCTCACGTGTAATTAATACACCTGAAAAAGTAAACCTTAATACAAGGCAAAGAGTTTATGAAGCAATTGATAAATTAGGGTTTGTACCTCAGGCTGAGGCGCGTGCCCGGGCTTTACGCCTAAAAGGAAGAATCGGAGTTATCACTCCTTTTTTTACAGCGCCTTCGTTTGTTCAAAGATTGCGGGGCATTGCAGGGTCACTTTCCAAAGAGAATTACGATCTGGTTATTTACACCGTAGATTCTAATAATCGTTTACAAAGTTATCTTTCGTCATTACCCCTAACAGGGAACCTGGATGGACTTGTAATTATGTCCCTCCCGGTTGCTGAAGCGGATGTAAATCGACTTGTTGAACATCAACTCCCAACTGTATTAATTGAGTTCCCCCACGCCTTGTTAAATAGTGTTGAAATTAATGATGTTGAAGGGGGGAGGATAGCAACAGAATACTTAATCAAAAAAGGTCATCAACGGATTGCTTTTTTGGGGGACACTGACTTACCTGAATATTCAATCCATCCAGTGAGCTTGCGATTAAAAGGTTTTCGGCAGGCTCTTAAATCGGCAAACCTGGAGATCCCAAAAGAATTTGTTCGTCTTGCGCCTTATGATCAGGAACAAGCCAGAATTGTCGCAAAAGAATTGTTGGATATGCCAAACCCACCAACTGCTGTTTTTGCAGCAACGGATTTCCAGGCATTGGGAGTCCTCAAAGCGGCACGCCAACTTGGCATAAAAGTACCCGAACAATTAGCTGTGATCGGATTTGATGATCTCGATATGGCTGACTATGAAGACCTCACCACTGTTCAGCAGCATTTGGATGAATCAGGACGAATTTCCATTGAAATTTTGTTGTCGCATATTGCTGATCATTCTCGTCCAATTCAACACGTAACACTTCCTTTGACTGTCATTGAACGTTTGACCGCATAAAAATTGCTTATTGCAATTCCGGGGGGAATATGTTATTCTTTTTATGAAAGTGTTTTCATGCAAACATTTTACTAGCCCAATAGAGTCATAAATCTTTATAAATTATCCCTGTGAATTTTCATCACGATGTTCTTTTATCGACTCAAGGAGGCAAGACAAAAAAAGAGAATAAAAAATTCAAATTCTATAATTGATTTAAAATAATTTACTAGGAGAAGAAATGAAAACAAATATCATGAAATTGCTTGGCCTGCTTCTTATTAGCAGTATGCTTTTAGCCGCATGTAAACCGGCCGCGACGGCTACCCCCGTCGTCGAACCAACAACAGCCGCAACTGAAGCACCTGTAGTAGCGACGACAGAAGTCCCAACAGAGGCTGTCGCAACTACTCCTAATTGCGGCACCGAGCCTGTCGTACTCAAAGCCACTTTTGAAACTGGTTTTGACATTCCTTTCAAACTCGCTGAAGAATTCACCAAGCAATACCCGAATGTTACTTGGGATATCAGCCAGGACCAGTTTGCGAATCTGATCACTTCCACACCGCTTGTACTTGCGAGTGACAATGCTCCTGACCTCCTGAGACTGCCGACCATGGTTTCTTTCGCCAAAGATGGTTTGTTGATGAGCCTTGATTCCTACGCTGAGGCTTTTGGCTGGAACGATTGGCCTGTGCCACAACTCAACCAGAACCGCATTGATGCTGATGGTGTCCGTGGTTCTGGCACGCTCTATGCCATGGGACTTAACTACAGCCTCACCGGTGTTTTCTATAACAAAGAACAGGCTAAACAAATCGGCATGACCGAAGCACCCAAGACTGTTGCCGAGTTTGAAGCTTTGCTCGCTGCAGCAAAAGAAGCCGGTCTTCAGCCTATTATGATCTGGGGAAGCGCAAAAAGTGGTATGGGCCTCGCCTTCCCGCTTCAACAATTGATGGCTGCTTATGGCCCGGTTGGACCGATCAATGAATGGATCTTTGGAAAAGCTGGTGCAACAATTGATACAGCCACTAACCTCATTGCTGCTCAACATCTTGAAGAGTGGATCAAGGCTGGCTATTTCCCAACTGACATCAATGCAATCGAATATACTGATGCTGCCGCCAGATTTGGTGCTGGTGAAGGTGTCTTTACCTTCAACGGTGATTGGCAGAATGCTGGATATGACACTGCCATGCCTGGTAATGTTGGATTTTTCTTGATGCCCCCCGCTGAAGCTGACGGTGGTTATGCAGCCATGTCGGCCCCATTAACTTTTGGCATTGCAGCCAAGGCCAAAAATCCTGATTGTGCCGCATTCTTCCTCAATTGGGTCGCTTCTAATGATGAAGCTCGCAAAATCGATGTAGCCATTGGTGGCTCAAACCCCGGTGGACCTGCTGGCGCTACAATGCCTGAGGTTGCTGCGGGCTCAGTCACTGCTGAAACCCTTGCTGCTGGACCTGTCATGGGTGCCGATGGTGGTTCAATGGACTTCATTGCCAACGCAACCAGTTCCATCTTTGCCCAAGGTTGGACTCCTGAACTTCAGAAGATGGTCGGCGGCCAGCAAGACGCTGCCGGTCTCCTCAAAGCTGTTCAAGCAGAGTATGAGCGCGAACTGGCTCAATAATAATTAATAACGGTAATGGCGCAGGGGTAAAAACCCTGCGCCTTCCAGATCGTGACTTGGATAATGATATTGGATAATCAACCTGCGACTCTCTCAGTCTCTAGGAGCCCCCGAGCAAGTAAGCGAGTTCTCCGAGAGGCTTTTGTTGGATGGCTGTATGTTCTACCTGCACTTTTTATGTATGCAGTCTTCGTGCTCGTGCCTTTCTTATTAACCATCGTATACTCATTTCATCGCTGGAACGGTGTTGGTGCGATGACCTGGGTCGGTTTGAAGAACTACATAACAGTTTTCCAGGTGCCTGACCTGATCGGTACCATCTTCAATGCCTTCTGGTTGGTTGTGTGGTTCAGTTTCATACCGGTGGGGCTCGGCCTTGTAGTTGCAAGTGTAATCAACCGGGTGGCGACCGGACGCTTCGGAGAGATCGCCCGAACGGTTTTATTCCTGCCTTATATTATCGCACTCGTAGCGGCAGGCATCATTTGGGGTTGGCTGCTTTCTCTTTCAGGTCTGGTCAATCAAATACTTACTACTGTCGGTCTTGGTTCGATCACTCGCGCCTGGTTGGGTGATTTTGATTGGGCACTTTCGGCTGTGGGCATCATTGGTATCTGGGTACTCCTCGGTTTCTGTACAGTCCTTCTTTCGACAGCCATGTCAAAGGTTGATCCATCGCTTTATGAGGCAGCGAGAATAGATGGCTCTAACTGGATCAGAGAATTTTTCGCAATCACAGTTCCTCTTCTCAAGCAAGAGATTGGCGTCTGTCTGACAGTAACGGTAATCTTTGCCCTGGCCACGTTTGATATTGTTTATGTCGCAACGGCTGGTGGCCCGGGTAACGCAACTTC
>PNNU01000132.1 GCA_013824385.1 Anaerolinea sp. | reverse complement strand
GTTGAAGGTAAAACGGTTGGAAAGGTGTTTGAAAAATCACTTAACAAATCGCTGCTTAGAGAATTGATTACACATGACCTGCCCCAGCAAATGGATATCAAAGTCGGCGAGATTGAAGTGGGAGAATTACGGCAAAAAGTAAAACCGATCAGCTATGAACTGGTCATCGATCTGAGTAAGGATGTATCAGGGTTAGTCGATCACCGCCTGGCTGTGGCTGCTGCGATTATGATAGCCTACCATCAGGGAAAAGAAACGGATGTGTAATATTCTACATTATCACCCCTGCCAGGGATCAGAAACCTCGATACCTGCCTCAGCAAAGATCTCGCGGTTGTAGGTGATCAGCACCAGTCCTCTGGCGCGGACGGTGGCCGCAATCAGTCCATCCATTGCTGAAAGCGGTTTGCCAATAGCACCCGTTTCAGCAGCCAACTTTTTCCACTCAGTGAAAACGTCTTCGTTAATCGGGATGATTTTACCGTGAAACCGTACCATCAATTCGTTTTTTAGCCATGCATGTAATTGTTTTTTTTGGTTAACTTCTTCAATTTTTTCAATACTAGTATTGATCTCTTTGATGGTCACTGCACTAAGATAAACTTCATCCTCATTAAATGCGTCTATCCAATGGGATATCCAATCCTCAGGTCTAGCACGAAGCAATTCCGCAAGTAAGGGTGTATCCAACAAATATTTCATAATGTTATTTCCTCGGGTGATATAGCATGATCCCGCCTTAGATCAATCCCAGATAACGGCGATTCCCGAAAAAAACTCGAAAGAGTTCCATTTTTTTTACTCAATTCTAAGAAATCGGAATAAGGAAGAATAACGGCTATATTTTCTTCGTTGCGTTTTATTAATTGATGGTTTTCTGGTGATAAGAAATAATAAGGCATTTTTTTTAATAAACTCATTTCTTTATAGTCATTAATTGAAACTACTGCAGCAATTTCTTTCCCGCGTAATAAAAATATCTGCGGTCCCTTTACCAAACATGCGTTAATTAATTCAATAACTGTGTTCCTGGCTTCTTCCACGTTCTGTTTGTTTTCCAAAAATACCTCTAATTGTAAACTTCGTTCTCTCAAGTTGGTCTATATAAAAATAATATTTTTGAACTACATAAACTGATTAAGTCGAAACAATTAACAAAATTTTTACTCAGTATATATTCTATTTGTTTCTACTTAGTTATAAAGTATTATTTTAAATAATTCATGTCTAAAAATAAATATAGGTCGTGTTCTGTAAATGCTTCATTCGAAATTCGTCGTAGCAACTAAACATAATTATAGGATTTAAATTGGAAAACAAAAATGATGGTAAAAAAGCTGTTGCTATAGGATTTACTATATTCCTGACTTTTTTAGTATTGCAAGCATGGCCCTGCTTTATTGCGTAAGAATTATAACGTTTCTACCTATTCAAATATTGTTACTTTTCTTGTGACCCCTAATAAACCGGTGACTTTGCTTTTGCTAACTACGCTAGCTTGTTGCGGAGATAGCAAAAACAAGTATATCAGCCATCTCAAAGCATGTAACCAACGTAACAAGCACCGCGGTGTTCAGCTCCGCTATTAATAAGTCAACTCCAACCACAATATGTTGATAGAATAAATATTGAGATTTTCAAATGACAAGAGAGATACCAAAAGGAGTGGAACTATGGGTAGGCTTGAGAAAATTATACTAATTCCCGTAATTCTCATTTTTCTTTGCGTGAACCTTTTTCCTGGACCGATTAAAAGTGTTTCTGCGCAGGATGTCGCCCAACCTGATACTGCCACTATCGCTGGTACCATGCAATCTGAATTGGGTTGCAGCGGAGATTGGATGCCAGGATGCATAACCACAAATCTTGTCTTTGATCCCAATTCAAATATTTGGAAAGCAACTTTTGATGTCACCCCTGGCAATGATCAAGACAAGAAAGGTCCGCGTTATAAAGTTGCCTTGAATGGGTCATGGGATGAAAATTACGGGAAGAGCGCTTCAAAAGGCGGAACAGATATTCCATTAGTGGTGGATCAACAAACTAAGGTAACTTTTTATTACGATCACCTGACTCATCTAATCGCCGACGATTACAATACTCCGATTCCAGTGGTTATTGGTGATTTTCAAAATCAATTAGGTTGTGAAAATAATAATGATCCTGAATGCATACGATCCTGGTTGCAAGACCCTGAAGGAGATGGTAATTTTGCTTTCGTGACCAAGGCATTAAAAGCAGGGACTTATTCAGTCTCACTTGTTATGAGCCAAAAAACAATCACGACAACCGGTGATCCAACAACTTTTACAGTTACAAAGGATTATGATGAAATCTATTTTGGATATGATATGGTCAAAAAAGAATTAGTGATCAGTACAGCCGGAGCTCCCAAGGGTAGTCTTGCAAAACAAAAAGCCATTTGGGTTAACAAAGACACAATCTTATGGAATATTGTAGGCTCATCCAGTTACAAATACTCCTTATTCTATTCTAATGACGTATCCCTTGAATTAAACTCTGATGGTGTCACTGGAGGGGAGGAGATTCCACTCACCTTCAGTAAATCCGGTCCTGGAGGTGACGTTTTTATTCAAAATCCGTATCTCTCTGGATTTTCTGCCTTCAAAATTGCACAGGCTGATTTTTCCAAAATTCCAGACCTTTTAAAAGGTCAGCTTGCTGTAATCGTCCGCGACAATAAAGGCAAGGTTGTGGATGCAACAGGGATTCAAATCGCAGGTGTTTTGGACGCAACTTATTCTTATTCTGGAAAACTTGGTGTGGAATTCAATGATGAAACACCAATACTAAGGTTATGGGCACCTACTGCAATCTCTGTGGGTGTCAGAGTCTATGAAAGTTCATCTGCCATGGTCGGAAAATTCCACCCCATGGTTCGCGACGATATTACAGGGGTATGGAGCATAAAAGGCGAAAAAGATTGGAAGAATAAATTTTATCTGTACGAAGTTGATGTTTATAGCCCCAAAACCAGTAAAATTGAAAAGAATTTGGTTACCGATCCCTATTCCTTCAGTCTTTCTACAAATAGTTTAAAAAGTCAGATGGTCGATTTGGAAGATCTTGAATTAAAACCTAAAGGTTGGGATAACCTCGAAAAGCCGGAACTGCTTAACCCTGAAGATATCGTAATCTATGAACTGCATGTTCGCGATTTCAGCGCCCATGATGAAACTGTTCCTGAGAATGTGCGCGGCAAATTCATGGCTTTCACAATAACTGATTCAGATGGGATGAAACACTTAACCTCTCTGGCCGAAGCTGGATTAACTCACATTCATCTTTTACCGGTATTCGATATTGCAAGCGTTGATGAAGATAGTTCGACATGGTTAAACGTTGACGAAACCTTACTTAAAACCTATCCCGCCAATTCGGATAAACAATCGCTTGCTGTCTCTTTGATCAAAGGAGAAGACGGATTCAATTGGGGATATGACCCATACCATTACACAGTGCCTGAAGGAAGTTATTCAACAGACCCTGCTGGTTCTACAAGGATCGAAGAATTCAGAGAAATGGTCAAAGCACTGAATGCTAGTGGTTTGCGTGTTGTGATGGATGTGGTTTATAACCATACCTCTCAAGCAGGGCAAGACGCCAAATCGGTATTAGACAAGATCGTCCCTGGTTATTATTACCGGCTGGATACTGAAGGAAATGTGACCACCAGTACCTGCTGCCAAAATACTGCCACCGAACACAAAATGATGGAAAAACTGATGGTAGATTCAGTGGTCACCTGGGCAACAGAATACAAGGTGGATGGATTCCGTTTTGACTTAATGGGTCACCATATGCTTTCTAATATGGAGGCTGTAAGGTCAGCGCTCGATGCGTTGACTCTGGAAAAAGATGGCGTGGACGGAAAATCAATTTATATCTATGGAGAAGGATGGGACTTTGGAGAGGTTGCCAAAAACGCCCGCGGCATCAACGCCACCCAATTGAATATCGGGGGTACTGGGATTGGGGTCTTCAATGACAGATTGAGAGATGCAGTTAGGGGTGGAAATCCATTCGACGATCTGCGTCTGCAAGGATTCAGTACAGGTCTCTATTTAAACCCCAACGCTGCTGAAGTTAGAAAACCTGCCATCCAACTCGAAAAACTGCTGGATTATTCAGACTGGATACGTCTCAGCCTGGCTGGCAACCTTAAGAATTATAAGATCATGCGTGCGAATGGCAATTTAGTTGATGGCACTCGCGTTTTATACAGTGGTGTGCAAGCGGGTTATACACAAGACCCACAAGAAAACATTGCGTATGTTTCGGCTCATGATAATCAAACGATATTCGATGCCATTCAAGTTAAAGCAGCAGCTAATACGAACCTGAATAACCGCATCCGTATGAATAACCTGGCTTTGAGTTTTCCCATGTTCAGTCAGGGGATTCCATTTTTCCATGCGGGAGATGACATGCTGCGTTCAAAATCACTGGATGAAAATTCATATGATTCAGGAGATTGGTTCAACACTCTGGATTGGACTTACGAAAGTAATAATTGGGGAGTCGGTTTACCTATTGAAGGTTCCAACAACTGGACTATCTTTCGCCCGCTTCTTGGCAACACCCAACTAAAACCCAATTCAACCCAAATTACATTCGCATCCGAAGTATTCAAAGAGTATCTTGAGATCCGAAAAAGCTCACCTTTGTTTAGGTTGACCACTGCAGAACAAATTACAAATTGTGTAAGCTTCTTTAACACCGGAACCAAACAAGTTCCGGGATTAATTGTAATGAGGGTTCAAGATGCAAATGATCTGGACCCCAATTACAATGACATTCTGGTCTTTTTCAATGCAAACCAGAAAAGTTTAACCTTCTCAGAAGAATCACTGGCTGATCTGGAATATCAATTACACCCGGTACTTGTTAATTCTGTTGATCCAATCGTGAAAAAATCAACTTACGTTTCTGGCAGCGGATCGTTCACAATACCGGCGCTAACCACCAGTGTCTTTGTGATCGAAAAATAGAATTGTACGAAGGCAAAATTATTGGTGGTAATCTTGTATCAACGACCATCGCAGAAATATCCGAGTAGACAAAGGAATTATACGATCCTTCTCAAATAGTATGAGGAGGATCGTTTCATAGTCAATTCCAAACGGAAAATTCACCAATCGAGTGATAAATTTCTATTTACCCATTTATAAAGCTTCCCAGAACCATTATACTTAGAACATGAAATGCGATGATGTTCTTGCAAGGTTGGCTCCGTTATACCAGGATTTAAAATCAAGGTATGGTGTTTCTTCCTTATTTCTATTTGGGTCTGTTGCCCGCAATGAAGCCACACCACAAAGCGATGTTGACCTATTGGTTGAATTTGAAAAACCAATTGGATTATTTGATTTTATTGGTTTACAACAAAACCTTGAATCGGTATTAGGTTGCAAAGTGGACTTGGGAACAAAGAGATCATTAAAAATACGTGTAATGGAAAATGTTTTAAAAGAGGCTATACGTGTCGCCTAGAAATTGGCATGATCGCATTAAAGACATATTAAACTGTGCAAATAATATTGCATAATTTACTGACAATATAGATTTTGATACCTTTGTTGATGATTCTAAAACCATCAGAGCAGTTGCGTTTGAATTGACCACAATCGGAGAAGCTGCCAAAGCAATTCCTGTAGAAATTCAAGGTATTCAAAATGTACTGGTTCACGAGTATTTTCGATTGGACGAAGAAATTCTATGGAAGAAAGCCAGAGAAGATATTCCGTTGCTAGTAAAAAGCCTTACCAAAATGATTCAGAAAAAAAGCTCGTTCCCTAAAATATCACTCTTATGCAAAATCCTATTCCTTCTCGCCCGAAAACTCAGGGAAGTACCATTCCTCTTCTTCCATCAGCCCGGATGTGACCTGATCCAGCGGTGTGAGGGGGTCGTCCATGCGCACCTGCAGGCTGATGCCGGCAGTGCGGACGCCGTTGGAAGTCATCACCCGGCGTACCCGGTAGCGCAAGAAGTAGCGCTGCACCAGTTCGTTGTTAAGCACATCCTTGACGGTGCGCACCGAGACGGCGGCCCTTTCGGCCAACTCGCCCATTTCAGTCTCAACCACGTTGCGCAGCTCGCCGGTCATGGGGTTCCAGAAGCATAGCGAACGCGCAGCCAGTATGACGGTAAAAGCGGAATGCCCGAGTAAGGGCAGCCAGTTATTAAAGAAGTAGCCAGTAAGAAACATGCCTCGTTCAGGTTGGATGAGACGTGCGCGTTCGCTGCCGTAGGCACGCTGCAGCATGAACTTGCGTGAACGATCGTTCACCGGTGCCGTTCCCATCGGTGTTTCTTCTGTATCTTCAAAAAGGTCGGTTTTTGTCGACACTAAAATGGAAGGCTCGTCCTCTTCAACTTTGATCGAAGGTTCTTTGGTCTCTCCAACCACCTGATAATTCGTTTGAACGGAGTTTACCGAGACAGAATTTTCTCCGCCCTTGTAAAAACCGTTTTGGACGATCACTTTAAAAGAGACTGGTTCGTTATATAGGCCTTCAAGGATGCGGGATATCTGAGCACCGAGACGCTCTTCCACCCAGGCCTTGCCGTAAGTGTTGTAAGCCCCCACCGTAAAGGTTTTGTTTTGATAACCGACCAGGCGCAGCGGCTGAACCCAGGTCTCATAGAGAGCGCGAGACATATCGTGTCGCAGCTCACCGAGCACCATTTCCCAGGCTTCTTTATGCCCGGGCAGGTTCACACCCAATGATCGATTTTGTACCGGCTGGTCCATTCAGACCCTTTCCTGAATTCACGGCAGTTCCACTTGCTGCCGTTCATGTCTTTCGCGCGTCAAAGTTCTACCTATTTGATAATTATTTCTTCCAAAAACCCTGGGGGTTTTAGGTAGAAAAAATTCATTCTTCGCCTACCAATTTTTCAACAAACATCGAAAGCACCTGAGTATCCAACTCTTCATCGAGGTTGGCCAGGCGTGCTGAACAGATACGCACCAAGATGCCTACCGTTTCACCGACGGATACTTTGCGTCCCATTAAATTGGAAAACCGATCCTGCCAATGCTCAAGTTCGGTAATCTCACCCTGTGAAAGGGTTAGCCCCACTTTACGCCGTGGCACTATACCAGGCGGACGGCCCGGCGAACGACTTTCAGGTTCGCTGGGCACGCTGCGGGCTTCATAAAGTTGAACCCAGGCACTCCGGTTGGAGTTCGTGTTAGCAGCCATACTCACTTCACCTTCCGAGCGATTTCCACACTGATCATGGATTCTTCACTCTGCAGCAAATGGTCCATCGAAAGTGCGCACAAGCGGATGATCTCGCGCGGCACACCCTGCGATTTTTCGTACAAGACTTCAAAAGCATCATCATTAATTAACGGCTCAGAGCGACCGGCCACCCGCAACCTGAACACCACCATCTGCAGCGCACTGGAAAGGGTGAGGGGAGGCAAAGCCAAACGGACGAAAACACGCGCGTTGACTGATTTATTGAGTTCGAACACACCAGACATTTCTGACTGGCCAAAAGCCAGCACCTGAACTACTTTGGCATCGTAATCAAAGTTGTAAAGGCGGTGCAGTACTTCAAGAGCTTCCCCTTCCATGAGCTGCGCGTCATCCAGCAGTACAATTACATTGTGGTTGGCAGCGTAGGCGTCGGCCATGAATTTCTCCAACCCCTCCATCTGGCGTTGAAAGGAGCGCTGAGGCGGTACACCCAGAGTTTGCGAGATCTGGCGGGCGGCATCCATGGCGGACTTGAAAGCCGCAGTATGGATGTAGCAAATATCGATGTTCTCTTCGGAGGCATAAACATCATAAAGGCGCCGGGCAAGTGAACTCTTGCCCATGCCCATGTCGCCGGTAATCAGTGCCAGTCCGCGGCGGCGTGAGATGACCCCCTGTGCTTGACGGTAGACTGCCAAATGCTCAGGGCCGAGATAGAGGTAGCGCGGATCGGCTGAAAGCTTAAATGGATCTTCTTTCATACCCAAACGTTCCAGCCGTATCAGGCGCCACTCGTTATCATTCATGGAATCAAACATGTGTTCTTCCTCCTGCACATGAATTATCGCACGAAATCGGAATCAAATCAATAGAATTACGACAATTATTGGTTTTAAATCATGATTTAGCGCAATTAGTTGAACTACCTACCATTTTATGCTAATATGATATCGGAAGCAAGAAATTTGAGTATAATCTTCTAAAATCAATAATTACGAGAAAAGAAGGGTAAGAACTCGCATGGCAATCACGATCACGATCGCAAATGAAAAGGGTGGGGTGGGCAAAACCACTACAGCAGTCAACCTGGCCG
>PNNU01000131.1 GCA_013824385.1 Anaerolinea sp. | reverse complement strand
GGCCCATAACCCCGATTTTTTCACCCAAAAAACCAACTCTGGCGGTAATGGCACGTTCTGACATGCCGGTCGCCCCCAGTTCTTCGTTGCGCAGGCTGCGTCTGAGGGCCAGACCGTTGCGAGGCATATCACCATGATCCAGATAGGCTTTCAACGCGTTTAGAGTGTCTTTGGTCAAGTGATGGATTTGTTCTTTGTTCACCTTGGGACGGAAAAATCGAAGCTGCTCTTCTCGCAAGTTGAAATCAGTGACTGATAGTGCGGCGACTTCTCCAACGCGCAATCCGTGATCCAGTAATAGGCAAATCATGAAAGCATCCCGCCTTCCCTGGGGAGTATCGGGCTGCTGCTTTAATTGAGCTGCTTCTTCTGGCGTGATTTTCACAGGTTCAGATTTTTTTAACCCGATGCGGGTTACTTTGCGACGGGCATTTATGCGGTTTTGTTCACGATAACTGTAACCTTGCACAGCACGGATGAGTGCATATTCCTGAGGAAGCAAAGTTCCGGCTTGCATGGCTAGACGTGAATAAGTTTTGATGGATGAAAGGTATACATTTATGCTTTGAATGGCGTACCCCTGTGAAATCTGAAACTTGACAAAGGCTTCCACAAGTCCCCATGTGACCAATCGCCAAGCTGCAGGTTCATGTGATAGATCGCCCGTGATTACATCATAACGGGCTAGGAACTCACGAAAAAGAGTCAGATCGGAATCCTGGCGGCGAAGAGTTTGCTCGGCTCGTCTTGAACGATAATCCACAAAACGAGAAGCTGCCGCGGCCCGATTAGCACGTTCGCCGATCAGGTTTACCAATTCACCAGGCAGCAGGGGTTGAATTTCTCCGCCAAAACGGGATTCTTCGTTTTTTGTCATGGATTCATTTTACACGAAAAATACGGAGAGCTATATTTATTGAGGATTGTACTTACGATAGCACATCGCTATAATAATGGATAGCACCACTAAGGAGGTGAGTCCATGAAAGGGAATGATAAAATCATCCAGATGTTAAATGACATGCTTTCTGATGAACTGACTGCGGTTAGTCAGTATATGGTTCATGCTCAGATGTGTGCCAATTGGGGGTATAAAAGTCTTTCAGACAAGATTGAAAAACGGGCCATTGATGAAATGAAACACGCCGAGAAGCACATTGACCGCATCCTCTTTTTGGAGGGGATGCCGATAGTGAGTTCATTAAAGAAAATGAGTATCGGGCAGGACGTGCTGGCTCAACTCACCAATGACCACGCCGCGGAAGAAGGCGCGATCAAGGGCTACAATACATCCATCAAGTTATGTACTGACTTAATGGACAATGGAACACGTGAAATTCTGGAAGATGTTCTTGGCGATGAAGAAGCGCACATTGATTGGCTTGAAGCGCAATTGGATCAGATCAAGCAGATGGGCATTCAAAATTACCTGGTGGAACAAATATAGTAATACAGCATAATCCAAAAGCCATCTAAATTATCAGCCCGATGATTAAAAAGAGTAGGGCTGATTTTTTTGTTGCGTTATAATTTTATTAGCCATGACTACTACTAGATTGAATCCCAAGTGGTACAAATTTCTATGAGTTAAAGGTCTTTGATTGAAATCATCCATTTTATTATTTATAAAATATATAATTGTTTCAATAATCATCGCGGGTATTGATTACTCGATATTTTGGTTTTCTCAACTATTGTTTTCCAATTTGTTGCTGCGATTATTGTTATCAAGAAGTGTTTCAATTGTTGTTCAGTATCTTCTGGTAAATTTTAAAGTCTTTGAATGCAAATTACCTACATCTAAAACTCTGCCTTTATTTGTAGGTCTTGTTCTTTTTAACGGATTATTATTAGACATGTTGATCAAGTCGCTGGGTCCGTTGGGTATTACACAAGTTTATGCCAAGGTCATTTGTGAATTGACGCTTTATCTACCCAATTATTGGATATTGAAACGCTGGGTGTTTAAGAAATCTGACGAAGAATCCCTTAAGATTGCTTAAGAAACAAGCGATCGAAGGATTGTCAAAAAGTCTGTAAGTACTTTTTCCTGTCCCCATTTGCTGTTAACCAGGTCCAGGCTTTGTTTTCCGAGGCGTTTTCTTAATTCAGGTGAGTTTGCCAGTTTCAAGACAGCTTGTGTAGCTGCATCGACATCGTTTGGTGGGACGACAATCCCAGCCTGGCTGACCACATCTGCCAATTCAGTACCCTCAAGAGCCGTTGCGACGACAGGTTTACCACTAGCCAACATACCGAGCAATTTGGAGGGCATGACGACATCCGCGGCACCAGCTTGTTGGGGCAGGATGTGAATGTCAGTGCAATTAAGCAAGAGATTCAATTGGTCTGGGGGTTGAAGATCCAGGAATTTTAAATTTTGCAAGCCACTGGCTGACTTTTCCAAATCTGGGCGGGAGGATCCATTCCCGCATAATACAAAGACCAATTGAGGGTTTTCTTGCAACTGCCTTGCTACATCCACGATCAAGCCAAGCCCTTGTTTTGTGCCCATGTTACCTGAATAGAGGATTACAACTTGATCCTCCGAAATTCCCAGTTTTGTGCGATATGGATTAGGTTCAGATTGCAGCGGATGAATAACATCAGTATCCACCCAATTTGGGAAAAGCACTGTTTTTTCTGTCGGGACTCCCTTAGAGATTAAGCGTTTAACCATTTGTGTCGAGATGGAAGATACCCGGTCAAACTGGTTCAGAACTGATTTTTCCCAGCGTATAGCCATAGACATAATTAAATTCTTTGATTGAAGGATTCCAAGGTTTGCAGCAGCGTCCAATTCGAAATCTTGAATATGCAGCCAGCTAACTGCGTTGTTCCTGCGTGCCATCCGTGCAGCAGAGGATGCAGCAAACAATGTGGGTACGATACTGATCACCACATCAGGTTTGAACTTTGCCTGGTTAACCATTGCAAAATAACTGGAAATCGCGAAAGACAGCAGATGCATAATTCTGGTGAGTCCGGTAACCTTTGAGGGCACCCAAAGCGGGCAGCGGACCACGGTAACGCCTGCCCACTTTTCCGTCAGGTACCGCCATGCTTTGTATGGCGGCTGTACTTTCCAATCAGGATAGTAGGGCGGGGCAGCGACCACATGCACATCGTTTCCTGCAGCAGCCAACCATTGTGCCATTTCACCGGTATATTTTCCGATGCCAATCATTTCAGGGCTGAAATTTAACCCATGGATCAGGATCTTCATGATGGCTTGGTTTCTCTGGGTTTGACCGGTTTGGCCGGGTTACCATAGCAAATCATTGCTTCAGGCATATCTGAAAGCACCGTACTTCTGGTTCCGACAACAGCAGCATCTCCTATAGTAATACCTGGTGCGATAAAGACATCGGTGGCAATCCAGACCTGATTACCAATATGAATGGGTTTCTGAAAGATGTCGAAAGAAGGGCTTGAAAAATCATGACTACCAGTGCATAGATAGGATCTTTGAGAAATTACTGTGTTTGCACCAATACAAATTTCACCCAGTGTATACAACTCCACATTATCCCCAATCCAGGAATAATCACCGATCTGAAGTTTCCATGGATAGGTAATTTTGGCTGATGCGCGAATAAGGACCTTTTTGCCAATTATTCCACCAAATAAACGCAGTAAAAAACGCCGCCATCCATACATGAATTGTGGAGACCAGGCAAAAAAGGTCGCCTGAACTATCCACCAGAGCTGAACAATCAAAGCTGACCGACCGCGGAAATGAGGCGGAAGCGTAAATGTTTTAATATCCTGATAGTTTCTTTCCGGAACCATTTTCTTATTTATCCTTAATCCCGTTTGGGTCATTAACTAAAGAGGTGTAAAAATCAAGCCATTTGGGAATCACAGAATTCCATGAATATTTTCTCATTACAAGGTCATACGATCGTTTACCGTGCTCAAGTCTTTCGTTGATTTTCCATTCAGAGACTATCTTTAATGTGGAGGTGAGTTCTTCAACATTAGGGTGAATGAGTAAACCTCCTCCATCTTCCCAATCCCATAAACCTGTTTCAAAGGTGGTGATACTTGGCACTTTTTGAATCGCGGCTTCTAGATTTACCATACCCATAACTTCAGAGTACGAAGGAATGACCAGCGCCCACGTTTTCTGTAAAATGGATAATTTTTGTTCACCATAAATCGGACCAGTGAAAATAATTTGATCTTCCATCTTAGAATGGCGAACTTTCTCCTTAAGTCCTTGCACATATTCAGGGACGTATTCTGGACCAGCGATCATTAATTTCCATTCGCTATCGAGTTTAGCTTGGATGAAGGCGTCAATTAAAACTTCTATTGCTTTTACAGGATGGATGCGACCAAGAAAAAGAAATTGTTTTTCAGGTTTGTCATTTTCTTGAAATTGATTTTCGCTTAAAAGATCAATCGCATTTGGAATTGTTACTTTACGATACCTGGGCAATTGATGATTCAGGCTCTCAAATTCAATGGGGGTGATGGCGTGAAAAACTACCTGAGAATTTAATGCTGGATGAAAGATGAAATTGAAGTAGATTTTCTTCTTTATTTTCTGGAGTAAATTTTGCTTATTCCATAACCAGTTTTCGAGCATTCCATGAGGAGAAACCACACATTGGATTCCACATTCCCGAGCAACTCGCAAGGCTGCCCATTGTGCTGCCATCCATATACCGTGGATGTGAATTAAATCTATTTTTTCTTTTTCTATGGTTTGTTTGATGGTTTTAGCAAGAAGTTCACTCCATCCCCAGAATCGACCAAGATTGGAGTGAGGTACTAATACGATATTGACCTTGGCATTTTGCTGAACTGTTTCACTACCGATGGAAAGAACGGTTACATGGATATTTTCACAGTGGGTGGATAATTGGTCAACCAATTGTGATACCACCGAGGTGATACCATAATTATTAATTGAATGATCTTCGGTTACAAAGAGAATATTCACCTGTGGAATTCCAATCGGTAGAAAAAGAATGGTGATAACTAGTATTTTACATGTTTTGAGGGATTACCGATGTACCTATCGTTCCCAATTTGGAACGGGTCGCTGACCTGATCCATGAAACGTAAAATCAAGAATTTCTTCCAAATATTGGGCAGCTTCTGATGGCAAGATTTTGAGTGCAACAAGTGATGCGTTTTTTGAGTATTCCTCATGTTTTTTGGGATTGAAAACAATATCCTCTAACACGCGTACGAGGTCTTCAATATCTTCAGATTTAAAAACCAACCCCGCGTTAGATTTAACGACCAATGATTTTGCCCCAACGCTGTCACTCACGATCACTGGCACGCCTTGTAGTAAGGCTTCATTGATCACTACTCCCCAACCATCATGCCGGCTGGGAAGGATCAGGTAATCATATTGGGCAAGAATTTCTTGTGAATGACCAAAGGGAATGATTCCTTTATAAACAATTTCTCGGGAAGAGGAGGAAATCCATTGATTATTATCCCCCGGACCGTAAACATCCAATATTAAAACAGGTTGAGGGTTTCTACGATTAACCTCATCTATGGCTTTGATTGCCAGATCCAACCCCTTCCTGTGTTGCAAATTACCTACAAACACAACTCTTTGAGTTTTGCTTCCGCTAGACTTTTTCTCAACATTGTCTTTCTGTGGGACGAAGTACCCCCAAGGAAAAATATTCAGTTTATCCACACCTGCTTTTTGAAATTGTTCTTTTGCCTGTTGACCAATGGACAATACTCTAAGTGGGTTGTTTTTAGAAACCAGTTTGCATAATTGAATTGCTGTTTTATAGAGAAGAGGGCGCAGATGAACTTTTATTCCGGTCTTGATCTTGTTTTCTTCCTTCAAGTAACCGGTTTGCACCTCTGCATACGATTCATTCATCAAGACAGTTTTTACACCTTTACGCAAAGCATACATGATCAAGGGGAAAAAACGTTTGTCTGCCCAAAATCCACAGAATATATGAACAGCACTCTTGTCATTTTCAATGATTTCTTTACCGAATTTCCACCAATCTTTAAGTGGGAGGGTGATTGTTGCCAATGAGTCAAGGGCGGTATCGCTCCAACCTTGTTTTGACCTATTTTCATCTTGTGTTCTACCCAAAACAAATAAAACTTCATGTCCCCGTTTTTGCATCTCACACCAGGTATAAATCTGATGATCAGTTAGTAGATATTGCCATGATATGATCTTCATCAATCATTTTCCTTCAGTAAAAACGTTTTAAGGTTTATACCAACAGTTTCAATATTACAGACAGAATTAACTTTATCCTGGCCTTTTTTTCCGAGTGATTGCAGATCAATGGATCCATCACCAATTTTTTGAAATATTGATGCCAGATATTGAGGGGTATCTTCGTCCAATAGGATGGCGCTGTCATTATCCAATAAGTCGGGGACATCGCTTACCTTGGTTGAAATGATGGCTAATCCATGGGATGCATATTCGATAATCTTGGAGGGGAATGTGGTTTTTCCCATTTCTGAAGAGGAAAGTTTTAAGCATAAACCGATATGCGATTCTTTTAACAATTCTAAATACTGTTCACGATCAACATCTCCAAGAAAATCAATCCAGTCTTTGCCAGATGATTCAGAGAAATGGGATAGATCCGTTAACATGGAACCATAACCTGTGATGATGAACTTGATTTTTTGTTTTAATTCGGGACATTGAGACTCTAGTATCGTGATTGTCTCAATTAATAATTGAACCCCGGTTTCAAAGAGTAAACTGCCACCAAATAGTATCAGAATGGGTTTTTGAACCCACTTGTTTTCATCTTTAGCCAGTAAACCTGTACATCCATAACAAACAAAAGTGTTATTGGTCTTCACCTGGCTGGTTAATGATTTTGCCGCCAACAAAGCGCCGTCGTGACATAAATATTCAAAAAGAATTCGTCGAACCCAATCAATTATTTTGCCTAAGATATTTCTAGCAGGGAGATTGCCGTCTTCAAGGTCAAGGTAACCTTTGCTTCCATGTAATTTTAAGAAGAATAATGCAGGCAAGTAATGCCAAAGTCTGTTATAGGCGATAACGATAACCTTGCCTTGATATCCATGGATTAAATGTTGAACCAAAGAAGCCAATGACAAAGCTCCAACCAGGTGTGTGAAAATCGGTATATGCCAAAAAGCAGCATAATGGATTGAAAACCCGAAAATGGATTTATGTTGTATAGAGAATCTTTCTTTGCTACCAGTTTGTTTTCCCCGTCCCAAACTCACTACATGAACGTCTGTGCCTTGGGTTTGTAAGGCCTTAACCAGACCGAATACTTTGTTTGTGGCTGCCGCATTATTAAATTGAATGTGACGAATATTTTTTGTTTCTTCATCAACAGCATTGCATAAATAAATAATGCGGATATTTTCCATGTGTCAAACAAGTCTTTTCATAATCGTGAGGTTTCTTGACACTTATTAGAGATAATGAGAATTACTTGGTCTCTTTTAATGGCAGTTTCTTTATTACGCGAGCCGGCACACCGGCAGCGAGGCTGTTTTCTGGAATGTCTTCATTCACCAGGGCACCAGCAGCGATTATTGAGGATTTTCCGATATGAGATCCACCTAATATTGTGACTCGAGCTCCTATCCAACAACCATCTTCAATAACTATTTCTTTAGCTGTTCCGATTCCTGCGCGCCTTGCTTCATTCCCAATTTCGTGAGAGCCGGTGATGAATGAGACCTCAGGTGCGATGTCGCAATGAGCGCCGAGGATGATTGGAGCCTCGGAATTGGTATAAAAACGGCAGCCTGGACCCACCCAGGTTTCTTTACCAATTTCAAGGTTGCCATCGCCATAGAAAAGGGTATGACCATTTACTTTCGCATCCTTTCCGACTTTGATCCCCGCATTAGCAAGCCAACCGATCTTTGCCTTGTAAAACTTGAATACGGGCAGACAAGTAAATTGCAGGTTGATTAGGTAACGGTTAAATTGTTGAAATTTTGACTTTGTTGTCATCAAGAATTTCCTGATAAAACGAAAGGTAATTATTTATCATTTGCTCAACTCCAAATGATTTTTGAGCAAAGTGGGCCGCCTGGTTTCCCATTGATCTAATTAAATTTTCATCAGATAACAGTAGAATAATTTTATCTGCCATGTCCTGTGGGTCATGGGGTTGTGTGAGATAGCCGGTTTCACTATCTATAATTGTATCCGGGATTCCCCCGATCGAGGTAGCAATTACTGGTGTTCCACAGGCTTGTGCTTCAGCTATCACGAGTCCAAAAGATTCTGCCTTTGAAGCATGTAAATAGATATCTACTGCTTGGTAATATTTTGCCAGTGTTTCAGGAGAATCGACGTGCGGGAGGTGTCGAACCTTAATTTCTCCGATAGTCTCTGT
>PNNU01000130.1 GCA_013824385.1 Anaerolinea sp. | reverse complement strand
GAGAATAAATTTTCCGCAGCAAAATCAAGAACTGGTTGCCCCGTTGCTTTTACTAGAATACCCGACAGTATCTGTGTCCCTACCATGGCAGAATAAACAAATTCTCCTATCTGCCCATTTCCTCCTAATAAATTGAGCGCAGCTTCAATCCAGTTTTCGCTTGAGAAAAAAGCTTCATATGGTTCTGTCTCATATTTATAAGGAGCTGTCATAGTCAGCATATCCTTAATCGTAACTTTTTGTATCGTTTTTTCACCTTTCTTAATTGAGTAATCCGGGAAAAATTCCAACACCTTCAGGTCTATTTTTTTGATATACCCTTTATCAATGGCGATGCCGATTAATGCTGAAAAAACACTTTTTGTTACCGATGCTATATGGACGGGATTACTAGCCAAAAAGCCATTAAAATAGTTTTCGTATAGTGTTAATCCGTTTTTTAATACTGTCAAACCCACCATATTGCTATAGTCACTATTTATCGTCTTTTCAAGCTCTTTCAGTTTTTCCTGATTCATATTATTTCCTTCTTGTTAAGGTTATTTAGGATATCCTTGAACGGAAGCATATATCGATTAAAAATTTATTGCAAGGTCTATTAATAAATAATTTATAAAAATTGGTCTCCATCCCAATAAGAAGGGGACAGGGCGTATTGAAGGATAGAAAAGTGTTGACTCTTGCTATTCCATTCATTAAGACCTATATCGTAGGTCATATAACCTACAAAATAGGTCAACAAGTAGTCAATCTACTCAAGGGGCGAATGATCCAACAAAAAAGGACGACCAGAGGGCGACATATTAAACAAAATGGGGCGGTTCATGAACCGCCCCAACAAATTCTTTTTTTGAAATTTCCGTGATTTTCGTGGTTAAAGAAATAGAATTAAGATTTTCTTTGCATTCTCAGCGTTCTCGCTCTGCACACTAGCACGCCTTGCGCGCTATGTGCCGCGAGAGACCGTTCTTACAGACCAGCGGCTTTTTTCAAAGCTTCAGCGCGGTCGGTGCGTTCCCAGGTGAAATCCACGTCGTCGCGGCCGAAGTGGCCGTATGCAGCGGTCTTCTGATAGATGGGCTTGCGCAGGTCCAAATCACGGATGATCGCACCGGGACGCAGATCGAAGGTTTTGGCAATCAATTCGGCGATCTTCTCATCAGAGATTTTGCCGGTGCCGAAGGTCTCGACATTGATGCTGAGGGGATGCGCCACACCGATGGCGTAAGCCACCTGAATTTCGCAGCGGTCAGCCAAACCGGCAGCCACCACATTCTTGGCGACCCAGCGGCAGGCATAAGCCGCAGAGCGATCCACTTTCGTGGGGTCCTTGCCAGAGAAAGCGCCGCCGCCATGTCGGCCCATACCGCCGTAGGTATCGACGATGATCTTGCGTCCGGTTACACCGGCGTCGCCCATTGGTCCGCCGATGACAAAGCGGCCGGTGGGGTTGACGTAGATTTTGGGTTGATGATCAAGCAGTTCTGCGGGGATGACGGGGTTGATGATGTGTTCAATGATGCCTTCAGTGATCTCGGCATGTGAAACTTCGGGAGAATGCTGGGTAGAGATCAAGACAGTATCCACGCGCACGGGTTTTCCGAAGGCGTATTCAACCGTGACCTGAGATTTGCCGTCAGGGCGCAGCCAGGGCAGAGTACCGGCTTTGCGTACTTCAGCAAGACGACGGCAAAGTTTGTGTGAGAGGTAAATGGGCATGGGCATCAGGGTGGGGGTTTCGTTGCAGGCATAGCCGAACATCATACCCTGGTCTCCGGCGCCGATCTCGTTGAGTTCCTGTTCGGTCACTTCGCCGCCCTTAACCTCGTAGGATTTATCCACACCGAGGGCGATGTCTTGTGACTGGGAGGAAATGGCGCTCATCACGGCGCACGTGTTGCCGTCAAAGCCTTTATCGCTGCTGTCGTAGCCGATTTCTTTGACCACTTTACGGATGAGTTCATCGAAGTTGACGAAGGCGTTGGTGGTGATCTCACCAAGAACCATGACGAAACCGGTCTTGGTGGCGGTTTCGCAAGCCACGCGGCTGCGGGGATCTTGCGCGAGGCAGGCATCCAACACGGCGTCTGAGACCTGGTCGCAGAGTTTATCTGGATGACCTTCGGTAACAGACTCAGAAGTAAATTTATAACTGGGTGAATCCATGAAAGTACTTGAAGCCATTGAATTAGTCTCCTTTAAAATAGATTGCCCCTATCGGAGAGAACACGAGGGGCAACGTTCTTGCGGCTGCCCTCCTATCTTCCAGATCATACTGTCGGAATTAGCACCATGAAAAGCTTGCGCCTTTCTGGTTGCCGAGGCTTCGTCGGGCCGATCCCTCCGCCTCTCTGGATAGAAGTGCCGTTTTGGGGCTATTAAGTTGTAGCAAGAGTTTATCATGGTTGAGAAGTGATGTCAAATTACCAAGGGCACATTGTTTAGTGTGAATAGTCATGGTGATAATTACACGCAAATTTCAAAAGGTAATACCTCAAAAAACACGAGGCGGAAAAACTGATTCTTCGATATTTTTTAATTTCTCTTCAGGTCATCATTAATCCCTTTTTTAGCCGTACTTTATTGCTTATAGGTTTTCTTTTTGATACTTTATTATTGTGATGGAGAGAATCTTTCAGTTTTTTGGTAAATCCAGACGATCGATCTTCACCGTGCAAATTTGCCTGAATCATGCATTCCAATATTGTGATTTTTAGTGGTTATCCAATTCTATATACTGGTCGGCAATATCAACCTGAAATCAGGGATAGGTATGGAATATCAAAAAAAACAATCAATAAAAGAACCGTTGCAATGGTCAAACCGGTTTAGTGTAGGAATCAAGGAGCTGGATAATCAGCACCAAAGATTGATTAACCTTATCAACCGGTTGATCCTGGTTTCTGCGACCAACAGTATCCACTCAGAAATAATCAAGAGTATTTTGGAAGAAATGACCACTTACGCACAAGTGCATTTTAAAACCGAAGAAAGGTTGATGGAAACATATGAATTCCCTGAAATAAAAGAGCACAAAAAAAGACACCTCGATTTTCAAATTAAAACGATGGACTTATATGAAGAAATTGAACAGAGTACTGAGCAAACTGCGGAGGTTCTGTATAATTTCCTTGCTGATTGGTGGTCTCAACACATCCTTCAAGAGGATATGGCATACAAAGATTTCTTTATCGATAAAGGTCTCAGGTAAGCAGGTTAGTCTTGTTTTTTCTTCGGTTTTAAAATCTTTCAATTCTATCCACTCCCTTAATTAGGTTATTCATTGTTTCAACATCCTGCTGAATGCCGCTGATGCCCTGTCTATTCTCCCCAAGTTCTCCACCTCTTGCACTCTTTTTTCTTAGTTTGAGTGTTTAAACAGCTAGTCACTTAATTTCTTGCTGGCAAAAAAGCTGCAAAGGGATGTTCACTTTTTAAAGTGAGATCTCCTCGCTTATTGAAGTTTAGACTACAATTTCGTAAGTGGTGAATAAGCTGCAACCGTGATTTGCTTAATATGTATAATAAATGAGATGTCCACTATAAAAAATCTTAATAGCAAATTTAGCAACTATTTCACAAATTATCAGTATTTTATTGTTAAGGCAAAATCGTGAAAAAAATAGATGGAAGATCCTTTTGGGAATCGCTATATTCTAATTTACTAAAAACGATGAAAAGACATCGTTTTTATTTCCTGATCTTGTTCTTAATCCTGGCTTTGGTGTCGATTCTACTAGGGATTCGCTTCAGTCAGGAGAATATAGCCGATCCATTATCCTTGGAAGAAAGAGCCTGGTTAGAACGTCATCCCGGTATTACGCTGGCTCCCGACCCTGATTTTCCCCCGATCGAATCTTTCGATGAAAACGGCAATTATGTTGGGGTAATGGCCGACGTCTTTCGAGAGATGCAAAAGAATCTCCAGTACAAATTCACGATTGCTCACCTGGATAGTTGGAATGATGTTCTAATTGCTGCAAAAAATCGCGAGATTGATGGGATCACGGCAGCCCAGGAAACTCCTGAACGGTCCAAGTATCTGCTTTTTTCACAGATGATCGTGGATATCCCGAATGTAATCATTGTTACAAAAGACCTTATTGGTGAGTTTTCTTTTGCTACTTTGGCGGGTAAGAAAGTGGCTGTTACCGAAGGGTATGCAATTCATGAGTTTATTCAAACAAATTATCCTGAAATCATCCTGGTACCGGTGAGTAATGATCTGGCAGCTTTACAAGATGTGTCTTTTAAGAAAGTAGATGCAGCTGTAGTGAATCTGGCAATCGCTTCTTATCTGATAGAACAAAATGGGATAACTAATCTAAGGGTAGCCGGCGACTCTGGCAAATCCAATAGCCTATATATTGCCACTCGCAGCGACCAACCCATATTAAACCAGATCATGCAAAAAGGGTTGGCGTCAATTTCAGAAAAAACCAAAAAGGATATCTTAGCCCGCTGGGTTAAGCTAGGGACACAAAACTTTTGGGAGAGTACACAGTTCTGGCTACTGAGTGCATCAAGCTTGGCGGTACTTGCGTTACTCATTGTTGCGAGTTACATATGGACAGCATCCCTGAGGAGAAATGTAAGAATCCGTACCAATGAATTGCATGTGGAGATACAACAACGCAAATTGGTAGAAGAGGAAATTTATCGATTAAATAAAGATCTTGAAACGCGTATTAATGAGCGAACGGAAAAATTAGAAAACGCAGTTAAAGAACTCGATGCATTTGCTTACTCGGTATCTCATGATCTACAAGCACCAATACGGCATATTATCAGTTATATGGATATACTTCTGGAAAATACAAAGGATCTATTAGATGAGGAAAATAAACAATACATGATAAATGTTAGCAGTTCAGCAAACCGAATGAGCGGCATGATCAATGATTTGCTTTCCTACTCCAGGATGGGGAAAACTGAATTATCTTTCAAACCTCTTGACCTTGGCGGCTTGGTTACAGAAGTGATCAGTGAATTTGAACAAGACTTGAAAGGTAGAAATATTAGTTGGAAAATATCCAATCTCCCAATTGTTAATGGTGACCGAGGGATGTTGAGAATTGTTTTGAATAACCTTATCTCGAATGCTTTAAAATTTTCTGGCCCTCGAAAGCTCGTAGAAATAGAAATCGGTTATTTACCTGGAAATGGAATTGAAGATGTTTTTTTTGTGCGAGACAATGGAGTCGGATTTGATAATACCCAAGTGGATAGACTCTTCTCAGTCTTTCAACGGCTTCATTCTTCATCAGAATTTGAAGGATCTGGTATTGGTTTGGCAAATGTCCGTCAGATTATTGAACGGCATGGGGGCAGAACATGGGCTGAAGGTGCAATCGACAAAGGTGCGACCTTCTATTTCACACTCGAAAAACCTTAATGATGTGAATAAAAAGACCGTTAAACGACGGTTTAAAATTTCATATAATGTGATAACTTATGATGCCACTCCATGGCTGGTGACCGGAAAAAGTCTCTTTTTGGGCTTATTTGAAAAGGATTATTCCTCATCGCGCCGCGGCGTATGATGCAATATTTTTAACCAATTCCATGTTTTGTACATTTATAGAAATGTTTTTTAGAAAACCGATGTCGCTGATTATTATGGCCTGGCCGCCTTGCTGTCCATAATCAACCAAACCAATTACTCCTTTTACCAATTCAACACCAGTTGTCAGTTTTAAGGGAACCCGATTGTTTTCAAACATGGATGCTATGTGTTTGATGTTTATTGTTAACGCATGTTCGTTTGAAATTCTGTAAGATTCCCCACCCAGATTGCCGCTCCTGAATTCTATCCCCATAGGTTTCAAGAGATTATTAATTGCGGTGGCGTCTTCATTGACTTCTTCAACACGCCTGCCGGAGGCCAGGCTATATGCGCTGTTGGTCACCAACAACAACCCACCTTCATCCACGTATTTGGTCAGGAGGCTTGTTTCATCAGCGGTCCATGATTCAACATTTGAACCAGGGTAATCGAGGGTAGGAAGCAGCACAACCAATTCAGTTTCCTTTAAATCCTCTTCTGTGACACTCTGCCCATACGGAATGAGGTCTATATCAAATCCGTTCCAGGCAAGTGCCATACCCAAATCTTGCATCAAAGCCGGTCCGAGGCTTGGATTTTCAGTATGGCTGGCAATCACCACTGCACGATGTTCTACTTTAGGAGTTACTTTTAGCACAACTTCTTCACGACCGGTTTCCAATGCGGCAGACAGGGCAATTTTGGTGATGTCAGCAAATACGTCTTCAACGATCTTGGCTACTTCAACCGTTTCATATGGATCATGCCAATGGCTGGCGTAATGGCCATACGCGCTGCCTTTGGCCATCCATTCGGCATTATCCAATACGGACAGGTTGAATTCTGGCACGTTGAAGGCATCAAAATTGCTGTTATCCGCAACCAGTCCGTTAAATTTTTCTTGTTCTAATGCAACTCCATGTGTGGTTAAGTCACTTGATAAAAAGTCAGCCCATAAAGAGCGGTCATCGCCGAAAACCTCATAACTGGAGTAGCTCGTTGAAATATTGATTACTTTTCCATCCATAGGCATGCCCACCGGATCAATCACAAGCATGGCCAGCAACTTATCCATCAGATCTTGGTGGGTGGAGACAAAATAGGAGGAACCATAAGTACCCAACTCGTGCCCTCCATACCAGGCAATATAGAGGTCGACAGCAGGTTGAACTTGTGATTCATTTAAGACCCGCGCGATTTCAAGCAGAATCGCAGAACCGCTTCCGTCATCAAATGCGCCTGGACCGTTTGGTGAATCTATATGAGCAGAGAGCAGCACCGCTTTGGAAGGATCAACCCCTGGAACGTGCATGATTAAATTACCGGCATTCGCAGGCATTAAGACGTCAGTATCCCAAACCATGCGCGCGGATTCTACCTTTTCGAAACCCTGCCAGTTTTCAATCCCTGCGTTTTTCAGGTCTTCAAGTCTTACATATAAAATGGGGATGCGTTGCGTATGATTGAACCATTGAAAAACTCCCCCGTCGCCGATCATGGTTCCTCTACTTTCGCCATCCACATTGGAATACTTGGTAACCAGAACAAGCCCGTTCAGCCCGTTGTCAATTAAACTCATCAAGCTTCGAGCGTTCATGACATAATCAGGGTTTGTGACCGAATCAACCAAAGCGTAATCCAGAATCATGATCTGGTTTGTGACGTCTGAAGAACTCAACTCATTCAACTGTCCAGCATTATTAATAATCAAGATAGATCCAGCGGCCTCAAGCGGATTGCGGTCCGTGTCATTAGCTTCACCATCAGAATCCAGCGACAAAGCCAATTTTGGATCGTAACGAGAACCACGTAGCCCATCTGCTGGAACTTCGATTTCCTGACCTGCCAGCGTCAGAAAGACCTCAGTAGTCCACAATTCCACACCTGCATAAACCTTGAATGCTTGCCGTTCCAGTTCCATTCCATTTGTTTTCAGATTTGAAAATTGGTCCAGCTGATTTTGAACATAATCCAGGGCTTCAGCCTCGCCGCTGCTGGCTGAGTTTCGCCATCCCGAATAAGGTTGGATGGAGGTCAGCGCTTCAAGATAGGTAAAAATTGAATCCGTTGAAATTAACTCATAAGGAACAGCCGGAAAAACTTTAGGCTGGTCAATTGTGTTTTCTACATTTGAAATAAGGGTTTGCAGGTTTTGACATCCAGATAAGATCAAAAAGGATACGAACACGATGATTACCAAAAAATGCTTTATGCACGAATTCTTTAGATTCATTTTTTCGCCTTTACCAAGAATCAGGTCTATACCAGAAAAAATCTTGAGTATCCAGCTTTCATGCCTCTAATATACTTGCTGTTTTTCTGGATTATTAATTTGTTATCCAATCAATATCTTTACAGTCCTTGAATCGGATTTTCATGGTCTCAATAGCCTGCGGATTGCTATCGACGAGGATAAAGTCGCGTCCCAGTTTGAGACAACTTACACCGATGGTGCCGCTGCCTGCAAAGAAATCCAATACGGTGTCGCCTGGGTTGGATGAAGCTGCTACGATGCGGTTGATGATGCCAAGTGGTTTCTGGGTGGGATAGCCGGTCTTCTCTTTTCCGTTGGTTGGAACTATCGTATGCCACCATGTATCAGTGGGTAGTTTGCCCAGAGCGGCTTTTTCGGGTCCCACCAGGCCGGGGGCCATATAGGGGATGCGCTCAATCTCATCCACGTTATAGATGTAGTTCGCGGGGTCCTTGGCATACCAGAGGATATTGTCGTGCTTGGCGGGCCACTTCTTGCGCGTGCGTGCGCCGTTATGATATGTTAAAAACAAATAATATAATTTGTAAATCATTGAATAATCAGAAATGGA
>PNNU01000129.1 GCA_013824385.1 Anaerolinea sp. | reverse complement strand
CGCAAACCCAACCCCGGTACCCACGATTATTCCCATTCAAGGGGTTGATTCTCAGATTATGACCCTCCCGACCGTTTCGATTGAGTCAACACCTGCCGTTGCGGTGACACAGTCACCTGCTGCAGGCACGGGCATCGTTGGATGGTTGAGCAGTCACCTTCTTCTACTCCTCATAATCGTTGGAGCCAACTGCCTTCTATTGATTGTGATCATGATCCTCGTTCGCCAGAAGGGACAAAAATAATGAAAAAGCTCCTGATGGCTTCCCTGATCATTCTATTGTTTGTGGCATCATGCTCAATCATTCAAAAACCTGAAGACGCAAAATCGATTTCATCACCAGATTATGCGCCTCTTTCCACTGCAACAGCTTACACAGCGCCAAAACCAAAAGACAATACCTACACCAATGAGGAATACGGAATTTCAATCTCCATTCCCTCCGGTTTTACCGCAACGGATGCAGCCGTGGATGCCGGTTACTTTCAGGATTACACCATGGGTGATAATGAAGGCTTTGGTTATCTTACCCCCACCATTCTCGCGGATGGAGATTCGCTTGAAACCATCGGAAAACAAGTTGTTGTGAGTGAGGCTGCTGGACTTGAAGAATTGAAACTTCTTCAAGATGAAGAAATCACGCTTACAGATGGTTCTCAGGCTTGGTACACACAATTAACCGGTTATTACCCTTCTTGGGATGAAGATATGGAAATTCGCCTCACCACCGTAATCAATGCAAGTAGGGCAATCACTCTGGTGCTCTATTCCAACCCGGAAAACTTAGATGTTTGGAATAATGAATCAGATAGTATGCGTGACTCAATCACTTTATCTTCGCCAATGGTAAACGGCCTCCCCCGTAGTCAGGTGCTCATGTTAAGCGGTGGCGAATCCAGCAATCCGCGTGAATACGACCCCGCCACCACTCATGGGTCTGGTGATTACCTCATTTTTGAAGGCCTCGTAACCTTCAACCAGAAGCTTGAAATCGTGCCGGCCCTTGCCACCGGTTGGGATGTCAGCAATGATGGCACCGTGTATACCTTCCACCTGCAGCCCAATGCTTTTTTCCATAACGGCAAACCCTTCACCGCACAGGATGTGGTTTATTCATGGCAGCGTGCTGCCAACCCTGATACTCAATCCGATACGGTTATGACATACTTGAGTGACATTGTTGGCGTTAAAGAAATGCACGAAGGCGAAGCAGATTCCATTTCAGGGCTGAAGGTTATTGATGACCTCACCCTTCAGGTGACCATTGATGCTCCCAAGCCATATTTTCTTTACAAGCTTATCTATCCCACAGCCAATATAGTCGATCAAACAAACGTCGAAATTGGCAGCGAATGGTATCGTACCCCCAACGGCACAGGCCCTTACCGATTGACCCGATGGGAATCGATGGTTTCAATGACCTATGAACGCTTTGAAGATTATTATGGAACCAAACCCTCCATACCGATGGTGGTCTATAACTTATATGGCGGTGATGACTTCAGGTTATATGAAGATGGGTCCGTGGATATCGCCAGCGTCTATGATTACAATGTGGAACGGGTAAGCGATCCATCAGAACCGCTTAGCCAGGAATTACTCAGCGGGGTTTCATTGTGTACAAACTATGTACAATTTGATGTAACCAAACCGCCCTTTGACGATGTTAAAGTGAGGCAAGCTTTCTCCTTGGCTTTTGATAAGGAGAAATATTTGGATGTGGTGTTAATGAATACTGATGTATCTGCCAAGGGCATTTATCCGCCGGCACTGCCGGGGTTCAGTCAAACTCTCCAGGGTTATACCTTTGACCCCGAACGGGCACGGCAGCTCATTGCCGAATCCAAATACGGATCGGTCGAAGACTTTCCGGAAATCGTGATCTCTAACAGTGGATACGGCAGCTACGCAGACGCACTGGTTTCTGCGCTGAGTGACATGTGGCAGAAGAATCTGGGCGTGAAAGTATCCGTTCTCAACCTTGACCCCAATACCTTTCTGGAGGCAACCTCCCAGCAGGATTATGGCCAGGTCACAACCACCGGTTGGTGTGCAGACTATCCCGACCCAGAGAACTTTGCGGATGTGCTTTTTCACACTGGTGCTGAGATGAACAAGGGCAACTACAGCAATCCCGAGCTTGATCGCATTCTTGAACAGGCCAGGGTTGAATCGGATGTCACTAAACGAATTGACTTGTATCAACAGGCTGAAAAGATCATCGTTGAGGATGCACCGGTTCTATTCCTCTTCCATTCCGGTGACTTTGAACTGGTAAAACCCTACATTAAGGGTTATATCCTTTCACCCGTCAGCACCTATCCGCAGATACGTTACCTTTCCATCGATCAAAGTTACTGGAAATAAATTATTTCTCATAACCTTGACAAGGTTACTTTAAACCTTGTCAAGGTTGAACTTAATAGCAACGTTTTATAAAAATACCAAATTCAAAAAGAATTCGTAACGTTGCCCTAAAATAGATTAATCGAGGTTTTTGATAGTCTCCGAATTTTGGTTTAAAAATTCGGAACCTTGCCCTCAATCAACTTAATCACAAGCCACTATTATCACAATCTCCCTCTCAATATTAACGTTGTATAAGAGTTTAAAATCGCTCCTTGACTTTTATAGTACGTAGGAGTATAGTTCGGCCTCGAACAAATTATGAATCACGGAAGTGTTTATGACATGTCATCACGGAAATGAAGATCGTTACGAAGAAATGCACAATCACATGAAACAGCACCTTTTACAGATGACCAATGGTGCAGATATTAGTGGGTTTGAAATAAACTCCTTAATCCGAGTTCTGGCTAACTATTCTTCTGCCATTATTGCACAAAAAAATGTTCCCGGCGAGTTATCTGGGCCGCGTATGGGCATCTTGATGCGCCTGATGATGGCAGAAAAAAATGGCAATAAGGAAGGTATCAATCCAACAGCGTTAAGTCATTTTCAAAATGTAAAGAAAAACACCATAAGTTCTTTGATACGCGGACTCGAAGAAAGTGGTTTTGTTGAACGCAACCTTGATCCAAACGATAAACGTGTTTTCCTCATTCGCATCAGCGAAAAAGGAAAAAAAATGATGAAAACTGTTGGTCCCCAGCGACTGAAAATAATAAATGACCTTGCTTCTGATTTGACTGATGAAGAAAAAACACAACTGATCTTCCTGCTGGAAAAATTACGCAATTCAATGCAAAAACATATCGATTTCCCACTTCGAGTGGGTCCTGAAGGTACTGAAAATACAGACGTGGATTAATAGCAAAACGAGTACTAATTGAGAGGAGCAACATAGTAAATGTTAGGACTGTTTAAATACCTGAAACCTTATGTATTGTTAATTTTGATTTCCATTGGACTCTTATTTGCCCAGGCCATGGCTGATCTTGCACTTCCGAATTACATGTCAAATATTGTGAATGTGGGTATTCAACAGGGTGGGGTTGAAAATGCCGTTCCAATGGCCATTCGCTCCAGTGAAATGGATAAATTGGCTATTTTCATGACGCCTGAAGAAAAAGCCGCAGTGTTGGCTGATTACACCCTGGTGGATTCCAAATCTGTGAATTATGAAACCTATCTTCAAGAATATCCTGTTCTGGCAACTGAATCGGTTTATGTCTTAAACAAGATAGATGCCACTGAAACAGCCAAACTGAACCCCATTACCGGTAAATCCTTCCTGGTGGTTTCGATGATTGAAGCCGCTCTCAAAGACCCCGCTAAAGCCGCCGCCATGAGCAGCTCTGGTTTTGATCTTTCAAAGGTTCCTGCTGGCATGGATATTTTTGCATTGCTGCCACAACTTCCCGCGGATCAACTGGCAAAAATGACCAGTAGTGTCAGCGAAAAATTCGCCACCTTGAGCGAAAGCATGGTCAATCAATCTGCTGCTTCATCAATTAAAGCAGAATATGAAGCGCTCGGTGTGGATGCCAACAAATTTCAGACCAATTATATAATCCGCATTGGTGGATTGATGCTGCTTTTGACCCTTGCGACTGTGATTTGTACCGTCATCGTAGGGCTTCTTTCTGCGCGCGTTGCAGCCGGGGTTTCACGAGATATTCGCCACGACGTTTTCGCCAAAGTGGAAGGTTTCTCAAAAGCAGAATTTGAAAAATTCTCCACAGCTTCACTGATCACACGTTCAACCAATGACATCACCCAGATTCAAATGGTGATCATCATGATCATTCGCATGGTGTTTTATGCCCCCATCATTGGGGTTGGTGCTGTAATCCATGCGGCAGCCAAGAGTCCTTCCATGACCTGGATCATTGGGCTGGCAGTGGCTATCTTGTTGGTTGTGATCGTTACCGTATTTACCATCGCGCTGCCGCGCTTTAAAAAGATTCAAAGTTTGATCGATCGGCTCAACCTTGTGACTCGTGAAAGCCTTTCGGGTATCATGGTCATCCGCGCTTTCAATACGCAGCAATTCGAAGCGGAACGTTTTGATAAAGCCAACAAAGACTTGACTCAAAATTCCTTGTTTGTCAATCGCGTTATGGTGATCTTGATGCCGATTATGATGCTCTTGATGAACGGACTATCTGTCTTGATCATATGGGTTGGTGCTCACCAGGTGGCAAATTCCGCCTTGCAGGTGGGTGATATGATGGCGTTCATGCAGTATGCCATGCAGGTTGTGTTCTCCTTCCTGATGCTTTCGATGATGTTTATTATCCTGCCGAGGGCATCGGTTTCTGCAAGCCGTGTGGCAGATGTGCTGGCTGTTGAACCTTCCATCGTGGATCCTAAAGAGCCCAAAACTTTTGACACTAAAACCAACGGTCTGGTTGAATTTCGTGATGTCTCATTCCGCTATCCCAACGCCGAAGAGGACGTAATTTGCGGCATCAGTTTCACCGCCAAACCGGGTGAAACCACCGCCATCATCGGTTCGACCGGTTCAGGCAAGTCCACGGTCATTAACTTGATTCCGAGGTTTTTCGATGTGACGGGCGGCTCCATTCTTGTTGACGGTGTGGATATCCGTGAAGTTAATCAGAGTGACTTACGAGAAAAGATCGGTTATGTACCGCAAAAAGGTATGCTCTTCTCAGGCACGATCGAAAGTAACTTGCTTTATGCCGATGAAAATGCAGATGATGCCACTTTGAAAAAAGCTATTTCCATCGCCCAGGCGGAAGAGTTTGTCAATGCCAAAGAAGAGGGTCTGCAAACTGAAATTTCTCAAGGCGGGACGAACGTCTCTGGCGGCCAGAAACAACGTTTAGCCATTGCCCGTGCCCTGGTCAAGCAGCCGCCGATCTACATCTTCGATGACTGTCTCTCTGCCCTCGATTTCAAAACAGATTCGGCTTTACGTCGTGCGTTGAAGAAGGAAACTGGCAAGAGCACCATGATTATTGTTACCCAGCGTGTATCCACTGTTAAAACCGCCGAACAGATCATCGTAATCGACGAAGGACAGATAGTTGGCAAGGGAACTCACCAGCAATTGATGAAAAACTGTGAGACCTATCGTGAGATTGCTACCTCACAGTTGAGCAAGGAGGAATTAGCATGATGCCGCAAGGAAGACCTCAACAAAACAAACCTCAGCAAGGTGGGCCGATGGGCGGAGGCCCGATGGCCGGACTGATGCGCGGTGGTGAAAAACCCCGTAATTTCAAAGCCACTATGTCTAAATTGCTGCAATATCTTGGTGAATATAAGGGATCCATTATTTTAGTAATGGTATTTGCCATCGCTTCAACTATTTTTATGATCGCCGGTCCAAAAATCCTCGGTAAAGCAACCACCAAGTTGTTTGAGGGTGTCGTCGGCCAAATTGCTGGAACCAGTACCGGTATCGATTTTGTCTATATTGGCAATATTGTCATGATTATGGTGGGCTTGTATCTAATCTCAACTTTGTTTAGTTACATCCAGGGCTGGATTATGACCGGTGTTTCGATGAAGTTGACTTATAAATTCCGCAAGCAGATTGCAGACAAGATCAACCGTCTTCCACTGCGATACCTTGATGGCACGAACCAGGGTGAGGTTCTCTCACGCGTGACCAACGACGTTGACACGGTCAGCCAAACGCTCAACCAGAGTTTGACTCAGATCATTACTTCGGTAACTGCCATCATCGGTATATTGGTGATGATGTTCTCGATCAATTGGATCATGACCCTGGTAGCACTGGTCATCCTTCCAGTGTCAGGGTTGTTCATCAGTATAGTAGTCAAACAGTCTCAGAAATACTTCAAGCAGCAGCAAGACTATCTCGGTCATGTTAATGGCCATATCGAAGAAATGTTTGGCTCGCACGTGGTCATGAAGGCCTTCAACGGCGAACAGAAGAGTATTGAGAAATTCGACAGCTATAACAATGTTCTCTTCTCATCAGCCTGGAAATCACAGTTCCTTTCTGGCATGATGATGCCGATCATGAGCTTCATCGGCAACCTTGGATACGTAGCCATCGCTATTTTGGGCGGTTACCTGGCCATCACAAAAGCCATTACCGTTGGTGACATCCAGGCTTTCATCCAATACGTGCGTTCGTTTACTCAGCCTATCGCTCAGGTGGCACAAATCTCCAATGTGCTGCAGCAAACTGCTGCCGCCGCAGAACGCGTTTTCGAGTTCCTGGGTGAAGCCGAAGAAACAGAAGATAATGTCGATCCGGTTCATGTGGATTGTGTGGATGGTACCGTCGAATTCAAGGATGTTCATTTCGGTTACAATCCCGAAAAGATCATCATCAACGACTTTTCAGCAACCATCACTCCAGGCCAAAAAATCGCCATCGTCGGGCCAACCGGCGCCGGCAAAACTACCATGGTTAAACTGCTCATGCGTTTCTATGATGTGAACAGCGGAGCTATTCTGGTGGATGGGCACGACATTCGCAGTTTCACGCGCGAAGATCTACGTAATCAATTTGGTATGGTGCTTCAGGATGCATGGCTCTATAACGACTCAATCTTGGAAAACATCCGTTACGGTCAGTTGAGTGCCACGGATGAGGAGGTTGTCTCCGCTGCAAAGACCGCCTACGTGGATCACTTCATCCGCACGCTGCCTGAGGGTTATCACATGGTGCTGGATGAAGAAACTTCCAACATCTCGCAGGGTCAGAAGCAGTTGTTGACCATTGCCCGTGCGATCCTCTCCAATCCGCGCATCCTGATTCTGGATGAAGCCACCAGTTCGGTCGATACCCGCACCGAGGTGCTCATTCAAAAGGCCATGGATAACCTGATGAAGAACCGCACCAGCTTCATCATTGCACACCGTCTTTCCACCATCCGCAACGCTGACCTCATCCTGGTGATGAACAACGGCGACATCGTGGAACAGGGTAAACACGAAGACCTGCTGGCAAAGGGCGGTTTTTACGCTGACATCTACAACAGCCAGTTCGACGCCGCAGACCTTTATTAAACCAACCTGTAGGGGCGGGTTCCAAACCCGCCCCCAAACCAAACCAACGACAAAAGTGGCTACCCAACCAGGCAGCCACTTTTACTATAAACTCTCCTATTCCAGCAACTTTTGGTCTGGAAAAACGTTATTTAATTATCATGATTAATAACTTTAATACCTCTCCAATCATCAAACCAAACTGGAAAGCAAATCGCACTTTAGGATTTTTGCTTATTTCACTCAGTTACATCACTGCCCTGGTCATTGGGTTGATCGTTTACAAAAACGCCGGCCGCTCGTTATGGATGAACCTTTTCCTGGCTGACCTTGCGGCCACCTTTGTCATCTGGGTGAGCAGTCTCTTGCTCAACAACGCCTCCGTATATGACCCCTACTGGAGCATACAACCCGTGGTCATCCTGCCCCTCCTTGTTCTTCAAGAAGGCAGGTTTAACCTCTTAACTGTGTTGGTATGTTCAATAGTCATTTTGTGGGGTGTACGCTTGACCCTCAACTGGATTTCAACCTTTCATGGGCTGCATGAACAGGATTGGCGCTACGATCAGATCAAAGACACGACAGGTGTGCTCTACCCAATTGTCAATCTGCTGGGAATTCAATTAATGCCCACATTGATTGTATTTGCCTGCATCGCACCCATTGTCTACGTGATCATTCAGGCTTCTGATTTCACGTTATTGATAGTACCGGGTTTGTTCATAAGCCTTCTAGGGCTTACTTTGGAAGCCATCGCAGATCATCAGATGCAGGCTTTTCGCCACAAGAACCCGAGCAGAACTTCTATCATCCGCGAGGGGTTGTGGAAGTATTCGCGCCATCCCAATTATCTTGGTGAAATTCTGATGTGGTGGGGGGCGTACCTGGTGTGCCTGGCTGCTGATCCGTCCGCTTGGATGCTGGGGTTGGGCGCACTTCTGAATACGGCCTTGTTCCTGTTTATCAGCATCC
>PNNU01000128.1 GCA_013824385.1 Anaerolinea sp. | reverse complement strand
GGGATGGGCAGCACATCCAGTTTATAGATCTTGTGGAACTCTTCTTCTTCGGTGAGCGCCGTACCGGTCATGCCCGATAACTTATCATACATACGGAAGTAGTTTTGGATGGTAATGGTGGCGTAGGTGACATTTTCAGGTTCAATGTGTGCGCCTTCTTTAGCCTCCACAGCCTGATGCAGACCTTCAGACCAACGCCTTCCAGGCATCAAACGGCCAGTGAATTCATCCACAATAACAACTTTGCCGCCCTGAACGATGTAATCTTTGTTTTTACGGAAGAGGTGCTGGGCGCGCAGTGCTTGTTCGAGAAAACCCAACCAGCGCGCTTGTTCAGGGGTGATATCTTCCGGTCGGTCTGGATCACGCAGTGTTTCGCCGAGGATTTCTTCAACGTGGGCTTCACCGATTTCGGTGAGACTCACTTGGCGGTCTTTTTCATTAACTTCGTAATCTTCAGGGTTTAAGGCGCGAACCACCTGAGACATTTTCACATAACCTTCAGTATCATCCGAGGCGGGGCCTGAGATAATCAAAGGTGTGCGGGCTTCATCGATAAGGATGTTATCCACCTCATCTACGATGGTGTAATAGTGTCCGCGCTGCACACGATCAGCCAGGCTCATGGTGAGATTGTCACGCAGATAGTCGAAGCCGAATTCGCTGTTGGTGCCGTAGACGATATCAGCTTTGTAAGCTTCAGCACGGTCAACCAGGTTGAGTTGATGAAGGTCTTCACGCGCGTTGTTTTTCTCGAGATCAATGATGAAAGCTTTCTTACCGTTCTCTGTGCGGTTTGCCATTTGCAGCACACCCACACTCAATCCGAGGAAATGATAGATCGGAGCCATCCAACGTGCATCACGCCGGGCCAGGTAATCATTAACGGTTACCACATGCACTCCACGGCCGGTTAAAGCATTCAGATAAACGGGCAGCGTGCCCACCAGGGTTTTACCTTCACCAGTGCGCATTTCAGCGATTCTGCCCTTGTGCAGGGTCATACCGCCGATCATTTGGATGTCGTAATGGCGCAAGCCGATGGTGCGTTTGCCAGCCTCACGGACAACGGCAAATGCTTCAGGCAAAAGGTCATCAAGCGTTTCCCCATCTTCTAGACGAGTTTTAAATTCACCGGTTTTTGCCTTTAACTGCTCATCGCCGAGCGCCTCAAAAGCAGCCTCATGTGAATTGATTTCATCCACTATCTGAGAAAGTTTTTCAATCTCGCGTCTGTGTGGGTCTCCCCCAAAAACACCAGCAATTTTCTTTAAAACCATAGTCACCTCTTTTATCAAAAGGTGATTATAGCATAGCGTGTATATGACTTTTATTAATTATTGGGGCATGGATCCCATCAATTGATTGATCCAGTTTATTGCGGTTGTACCAACTGCTGCACCTAAAATCAAGCCGAGAATTGTCATCACGCAAGAGATGGCAATTCCGATTAGTAAGCTGGCCACAAAATTATGCCCCCACACAGCAAAGGCACGGGTGAGAAAATTGGGGGAGAGCATTTTAAGGTTGGGGGTTCCGCCGGCTTGACGGGTGGCGGCTTGCATTTCGAGCTGCTGAACCCGGGCAACCAGATTGGCAATATCTTGATCTGTATACATAAGTCCTCCTGAATATGATGACGATATTTAACCATTATCCATTCAGGAGGATTGAAATACAACTTAATATTTTCGCTGCTTTACAGGTGGATGGCTCTGCCCAGGGCGCTTTCGGCTGCTTCCATCAGCGCTTCGCTGAGGGTGGGGTGGGCGTGGATGTTGCGGGCAATATCTTCCACGGTCATTCCGTTCAGTTGGGCCAGAGTCAGTTCCGGCAGCAGCTCGGATACCTCTGGTCCGATCATGTGGGCACCCAAAATGGCACCGTCCATTTCATTGATCACTATCTTTACAAATCCGGCATAATCGCCAAGCCCCAAGGCCTTGCCCTGTGCCTGGAAAGGAAACTTGCCAACCTTGACGGTTTCAAAACGTTCAAGCGCCTGGGCTTCGGTGAGTCCAAATGAGGCGATCTGTGGAAAGCTATAAGTGGCACGAGGTACATTCAGATAATTGATCGGTTCGATATCATGAAGCGCTATGGCATCAGCGCAAATGATACCCTGCCTGGAGGCTACGTGTGCCAGCAGCAGTTCACCGGTAACATCGCCAACCGCCCACACATTTTCGACACTGGTAGACATATCATCTTCCACCACAATGAACTTGCGTTCAGTCAGCTCAACACCCAATTCTTCTAGACCTAGATCCGCTGTATTGGGTTTGAACCCGGCAGCCACCAGAGCCTGTTCAGCTTCTAGAACCTGGATGCCTTCTTCACCTTCAACGGTCACTTTTACACCGTTCGCGGTGCTTTCAACGGATTTCACTCTGGTGTTAACATGGATGCCAATGCCGCGTTTGCTGAATGCTTTAGCCAATTCAGCACTGACTTCGGTGTCTTCAAGCGGAGCGATGGCTGAAAGCATTTCCACAAGGGTCACCTGACTGCCATAGGCATTCCAAATGGTGGCAAACTCCAGACCGATCGCGCCGGCGCCGATGATGATCACAGAAGCGGGCAGTTTTTCTTGCAAAATCGCATGCTGGTAGGTGAGCACTTTTTCACCATCCACGGTCACGCCTGGGATGGATGAGGGATGAGACCCGGTGGCCACAATGATGTCTTTTGCTTCCAATTCGCGGATGGCGCCTTGCGCATCTGTGACGATCACTTTGCCGGAGGGCTCAATCTTGGCTGCGCCCATGATGACGGTAATGTTGTTCTTCTTCATCAAGAAACCGACCCCGCGGGTCAGACGGTCAGAAACCTGGCGGCTGCGTTTTACTGCTGACGCGTAATCCAGTTTCAAGTTTTCAAACGAAAAACCGAATTCTTTTCCGCGTTCACGCAGCGTATGTGCAACTTCCGCGTTTTTGAGCAGCGACTTGGAGGGGATGCAGCCCACATTCAGGCACACACCACCCAGCCATTGTTTATCCACTATGGCAACCTGTTTGCCCAATTGGGCGCTACGTATAGCCGCCACATATCCACCAGGGCCGGCGCCGATAACCACGACATCAAATTCTTCCATGGATTCTTCTACCTTTCGATTCGATTATCATTTTGATTATATTGTAAATATGACTAAAATAATGACAGGGCATTATTCACATAAAGGATACACCGATGAGAGAACCGACCCTTCATGAAGTGAGTATTACAGGCGGATTTTGGGGCGAAAAACAGAAACTGAATGCCAGGCACGCCATTTTTTATCAATGGCAGAAGCTCGAAGCCACCCGTTGCATTGACAACTTTCGCATTGCCGCCGGGTTAAAATCAGGGTTCAGAGAAGGTTTTTTCTTCTCCGATTCGGATGCGTATAAATGGTTGGATGCAGCATCTCGCATAATGATTCATTTTTCAAGTGTTGAGTTACTTAAACTGGTGGATGACTTTATCGACCTACTGGCAAAAGCCCAGCAGCCTGATGGATATTTGAATACCTACAACCAGATTCTTTTCTCGGGGCAGCATTGGATCGATTTGCAGGTGGAGCACGAATTTTACTGCCTTGGGCATCTTATTGAAGCGGCAGTATCGCATTTTGAGGCTACTTCAGAGACGAAACTATTAGATATTGCTGAAAAGGCCGCGGACTTATTGGTGCGTGATTTTTCAGATTCCATCCCTGATTTTACAGACGGGCATGAGGAGATTGAAATCGCGCTGATCAAATTGTGGAAAACCACCGACCGCATTGAATATCTGGCTCTGGCTAAAGCCTTTCTCATACGGCGAGGAACCATTCGTTTCTTTCCATTCAAAATGTTGGTTCAAGTACTTGATTCTGGCCGGCGCATGAACCGGGTAGCTAAAAAACGTCATGCCTGGCTGAAAGACCACCCGGACCACAATACTTTTAAACTTCCTGAACGTAACAAACATGAAGTGCCTTTTTGGGCTGCTCCCAGGTTCATGTTGAGCGCCTTAAACGGCAAGTACAACCAGCAGCACCGTCCAGTAGCCGAACAGGATAAAGCAGAAGGCCATGCTGTGAGGTTTTGTTATCTGAAGACTGCGGAAACCATGCTGGCGCAAATTCCTGGCCAGGAAAATCGTATTAAACCCCTGCGCAAAATTTGGACGCAAATGGTTACGCGACGAATGTACGTAACCGGCGGCATCGGCTCACTTCCGCTTTCAGAAGGGTTTGGCCGCGACTATGAATTGGACCCCGAAGTAGCTTATGCAGAAACCTGCGCCGCACTGGGCAGCATGTTCTGGAGCCACGAGATGGCCAACCTCACCGGTGAAGCGCCCTTTGAAGATCTCTTTGAATGGCAGCTTTACAACGCTGCATCCGTAGGCATCGCCAGGGATGGATGTTCCTATTTTTACAACAATCCTCTCACCAGTCACGGCGAGATTCACCGAGCAGAATGGTATGACATCCCCTGCTGCCCCTCTAATCTGTCACGTGTATGGGCTTCATTGGGAAAAAATGTTTGCTGCATTGACCATGCTGAAATTCGTATAAATCAATATTTCACCAGTGAGACCCTGGTTGATGCCCAACGGCAAATCATCTTACAAATGGATTCTGAACTGCCCTGGGGCAGCAATGTGAAACTGCGTTTCTCCATGGAAAAACCCGCTTCGTTTGAGCTGGTGATGCGCTTGCCTGCCTGGGCAGACGGGTGCAGGGTCTTACTTAACAGGCAGGAAGTCAAGATTAAATTGTCAGCGCCGCTGCCGGGGTATGCTGCGGCCAATGGGCTGGACTTCTTTGCGGCGCGTTGGATGCACCTTTCGCAATGTTTCAATCCAAAAGATGAGATCGAATTATGTTTTGACATGCCTATCCGCTTGATCAAACAGGATCATCGTTTGCCCAAGTGCGGAGGGAAGTACGCCGTGGTGCGCGGGCCAATCGTCTACTGCCTCGAGAGCGTGGATAATTCAGTCGATATAATGAAAGTGAAGCTAAAACCTGAGAGTTTGAAGGCAGAACTGGAACAAAACTTGCTAGAGGGCACATGGGTTATTCGTGGTATCGATATTAACGGGGAGGCGCTTACATTAATCCCCTATATGCTTTGGGCGAATCGTGGAAAATCCAAAATGACTGTGTTTGTTTCTTGAAGATAGCAACGAGTATTTCACAGATTAATCTACAGTAAACTTATCAATTGAAACGTGGAAAAAACATGAAAACGTCAAGCATAGTAGAAAAATTAAAAACAGATAAGAACACAAGGACATTGGCGATGATCGTAGTGATCATGATTGGATTTATCTTGATTTTCTTGTTGAACAACGTAACATCCCATTATGAACCCGGCACCTGGCTCTATCGGGATGCTAGGATATTTCCGACTTACCCGCCTGCGGGCAATGATTTCAGGGTTGGTTACTACCGTCCCGCCTATTATCTGATTGAAAGCCATTTCAAAGACATCGGACCAAACGGCACTTATCCCAGCAACTATCCGCCTCTGGTGGCGCTTTCGGCCTTACCTTACGCGCTTTTCAAAATGACCACGGCTTATGCCATCCACGTCGTCATCTTGATTTTACTCAACCTGGCCTGCCTGTTTATGGCTGTATTGATGGTAAAACATTTTTTGCTCGACAAGCTTGGTCTGAGCGAGTTTACGATCAATGTAATTTTAATATTTTTGTTTTTCCTGGCGACTATTTATATATTCAGCAGTTATTTTTTCTTATACAGTATGGAACGCGGCAATACTGATATCATCGTTATGTTCTATATGATGCTTGCAATGTGGGTGTTAATTAAACGGCCAAATAATATTTGGCTGCAGGTGATACTTCTATCAGTCGCTGTCCACTTTAAGATATACCCGATTGTGTTATTTCCGATTCTGCTTTTCAAACACGGCAAAAAACTCATTTTGCCGGCCTTGATTGTGAATTTTGCCTTTCTCTTTTGTTTAGGTCCAAATATGGCCTGGCACTTTATCCAGTCAGTTCTCTCAGGCGGCGAAGGGGCGGGTATCGGCAACGCCTGGTCGAATGTGGCAAATCACGCCTCTTATTCATTTACAATGGGCATTGACATGTCGGGTGGAGAATACCTCACAACGACATTTTTTGTAATTTGGGCAATTACCTTTCTGATTCCACTTTTAATCTGGGCGATTACTGCCATTGGCATCGTATTAAAAAAATATTCCACACTTAACGCAATTTTATTTTTCATGGTTAGCATCCCAATAATGGCTCTGCTGCCCACGTACAGCATTGATTACCGGCTGGTAATCTTTGGGGTGGTAGTCGTTCTTCTTATTGGGTTGATTCTTAAGCAATTCCTGCAAAAATTTACCTGGTTTGATCTGATTCAAATGGTACTTCTGATGGGTGTGCTGTTTATGATGAGCAGATCATATGCTTTTGTGGATAAAAGTCTGCCATTCATCCGCAATAAATACATCTGGGTATTGTTATTGGAAGTGTTCATCTCGGTGAATATCTTGCGCAATCAAAAGAAATGCTACCAGTCAGAAATTGAGTCTATCCCACCCAATACCAATGGCTGAACAGTATTGTGAACAAACTCAAAAAGAGGACACTGACGTAAAGGACCGCATCAAAGCATTTTCCTTTGAAGAGCAAGGCTGTTCCAACATATAGGGGAAAGATCACAATCAAGAAACGGCCTACGCTGATCCAAACTGAGAAAGAGATCAACAGGGTGAGCAGCGCCCATATCCACCAGGCAGGATGAAGTTTACGCCTGCAGACAATCAGGATGCTCAATCCGACCAGGAAAGCCAGAATGTGAACCAGGTACACACCCGGGAATTCACCGGTTTTAAGTGCATTACCTGAAAATGATATTCTCAATGCGTCCAGGGCGGAAAAAATATCGACCCCTTCCTTCCATCCTGGCGCGTTTTGACTTTTTACAAACAAAAATGGATCCCCGAATTTGAAAGCCTGAAAGAGTATAAAACCCCCAATCCCCACCACGCTGAGACCGAACCATAGAATATCTGCGCGGACCTTCCGCCATTTGAACTCTATGGATTCAAAGTAGAAATAAAGCAGGGGAATGACGGTTAGGATACCCACCAGACGTGTGGCTCCGGCGGCAGCAACGCATAACACGGCTGGCACCCATTTTTTGCCGGTTCCAAAGTAAAAAACAAGAGCGACCAACATCAGAAACAAGGACTCGGTATAAACTGAGCTGAAGAAAAATGAAAATGGATTTACCAGCAGGAGTAATAAACTTTTTTGGGCAATTTCGGTGTCAAATTTATCTGAGACCAACCGATAAAGTACAAGGCTGGCTGCCAATAGCGATGTGTTGGAAATGAGCAGCCCGGCAATGTGAACATTTCCGACCAGAGCGCTCAGCCCTTTAATCAACAGCGGGTAAAGCGGAAAGAAAGCGGTGTTGAGATAAACATTGTGGATTGTATCTGAATAACCGTGCTGGGCAATGTTGATATACCAGTTTGAATCCCAACGAGACCAACCGTCGAGGAACAGGTTCTGTGGAAATGCCCGCCATAATCCGTCACCTGTACGCATCGGCAGAACAACAAGGCTTATATAAACCAACACAAACAAACCCAGCCGGCTGATCAGAAAAGCCAGGATTGGAAAGGAATTTCTCTTGAACCACTCAACTATTTTGGTTTGCGTATTCATGTGATTGTATTAAAAATCCTTCAATCCATTGATTATAGATGTAAACATTAATATGTATCAAACTCATTAATTCATTGAATTTTGAATAATGAATTACAATTTATTTGCATTCATTAGTAGCCAAAAAATTTGTAAAATAAATCTTGAAATCGAACAAAAACAGATTTGGAGCTTGCATGGATAAGTCCCACTCAAAAATCGCGGTGGTCATCCCCGCCTATAATGTTGAAGATACCATTGTAAAAGTAATCATGGGAATCCCTAAAAGTGTGGATGCAATTATTGTCGTGAATGATGCAAGCAAGGATGAAACAGCCAGCAGGGTTAAAACGGTCAAAGATAATCGAGTGACTTTGATTAACCACACACAAAACATGGGGGTTGGCGGCGCGCTGCTCAGCGGTTATTCGTACGCGTTGGGGTTGGATGTGGATATTGTGGTCAAACTGGATGGTGATGATCAAATGGATGTGAAATTTATATCGGTTTTGATTGAACCCATTCTCAACGGCCAGGCAGATTATGCCAAAGGAAATCGCTTCTTACACCCAGTGGCTTTGAAAAAAATGCCCTTTGGACGCAAGATCAGCAACCTTGGTCTGACTTTCCTTTCCAAGATAGCCAGCGGCTATTGGAATGTCTTTGACCCTGCCAATGGATATACGGCCATCGCTTCATCGAAACTCGCCAGCCTTGATCCGAAGAAAATC
>PNNU01000127.1 GCA_013824385.1 Anaerolinea sp. | reverse complement strand
GACGAAGATGCCGAGATTACTTCGCGCGAACTGGATATCGTCCTCACCGGACGCGGCGCCGCTGACAAAGGCAAGCGCATCCCCATGGCGGGCATACCCTATCACGCGGTTGAAAATTATCTCGCCCGTTTGATTGACAAAGGCTACCATGTGGCCATTTGCGAACAGGTAGGCGCCCAGCCTAGCAAAGGGATTTTTCCGCGTGAAGTCGTACGCGTGGTCACCCCGGGCACTGTGTTTGAACCTTCACTGTTAAAAAGTGACCGCAATAACTTCCTCGCCGCTGTGACTGCTACAGAAGATCATTTTGGCCTGGCTTATGTGGATATCTCCACCGGTGAATTTCAGACCACCGAAATTGCCAGTCTGGATACCCTCAATGATTTACGTTCAGAATTAACCCGTTTGAATCCATCAGAGGTCTTGTGTCCTGAATCGCTTAAACTGAACGGGTCATATCATGGCCATGTGACTAGACTGCCCGATTGGCGTTTTGAATCCGGTCGCTGCCGTGAGGTCATTTTGCGACTCATGGAGGTTGCAACATTGAACGGCTACGGTATGGAAGGCTTGCCGCTTGCCATTCAAACATCAGGCGTGATCCTCCAATATCTCAAAGATACTCAACCCTCCTCCCTGCTGCTCTTGAAGGGTATCTCGGTATACAACACCTCAGAATTCATGACCCTGGATGCTGCTACCCGCCGCAACCTGGAGCTTACTGAAACCATCCGACGCGGAGACATTTACGGTTCACTCCTCTCAATCCTTGACCAGGCGATCACCCCAATGGGGCATCGCTTAATCCGTCAATGGGTCAGCAAACCCCTGCTTAATCTGGATACCATTCATTCCCGCCAGCAAGTGGTGCAGTTCTTCTTTACCAATTCCATGCTCAGGGTGGGCTTTAGAAGCCTCTTACAGCACCTTGGCGACCTTGAAAGGCTTGTCAACCGCGTCACAGCAGGCAATGCCCTTCCACGCGATCTGGTGGCCATTAGAGGCATTATCGCGCGCCTTCCTGAGATTCGCGCCATCTTGCCACTGGATGAACCTGCGCTGGCTGCTTTGCTGCCCAATTACCATCTCTGCCCAGAAGCGTACGACTTGCTTGAAAAAGCCATTGACGATGATCCTCCCGCCACCCTTGCAAACACCGGCATCATCCGTGCCGGCTATTCAGAAGAACTGGATAATATCATCGAAATGTCTCGCCATGCCCGCGAGTGGATCTCAAATCTCGAAAGCGTGGAAAGAGACCGCACAGGTATTCGCACACTCAAAGTCGGTTTTAATAAAGTCTTCGGCTATTATCTTGAGATTACCCACAGTAACACCAATCAAGCTCCTCCGGAATATATTCGCAAGCAGACACTGGTGAATGCTGAACGTTATATCACACCCGAGATGAAAGAATATGAATCTCTTGTTTTAAATGCCGAAGAACGTATTCATGAGATTGAACTCAAATTGTTTAAACAAATCTGTCAGCAATTGACGCTTTCCATCCCGCGCTTGCAGGATACGGCCCGTGTCATCGCCGAACTGGATGTACAGGCAGGTCTGGCTGAAATTGCCGCGTTAGAAAAGTATGCGTTACCTGAAATGACCGAGGATACCACCCTTGAAATTACCGATGGCCGTCACCCTGTGGTCGAAACCACCATGCACGAAGAACGTTTCGTACCCAATGACATCATCATGGAACCCGGTGAAACCATCCGCATCATCACCGGACCGAATATGGCTGGCAAGTCCACCTTCCTGCGCCAGGTAGCATTGATCGTCCTTATGGCACAAATTGGATCTTTTGTACCAGCCTCAAAAGCCAAAATTGGATTGGTGGATCGCATTTTTACCCGCATCGGCGCCCAGGATGAAATTCACGCTGGCCAATCCACCTTTATGGTGGAAATGATCGAAACTGCCAACATCCTCAACCACGCCACCCCGCGCAGTCTGATCATCCTTGACGAGATTGGACGCGGTACTTCAACGTATGACGGACTTTCCATTGCCTGGTCGGTAGTGGAATTCTTACATAACCATCCCAGGCTAAAGTCACGTACTTTCTTTGCCACTCATTATCATGAACTCACTCAGCTTAGTGAACTGCTGCCCGGTGTGCGTAACTACAACGTGGCGGTCAGTGAAACAGGCAACACTGTGGTCTTTTTGCACAAGATTGTCCCCGGCGGCGCAGATCGTTCTTACGGCATCCACGTGGCACAGATGGCCGGCATTCCACGCCCCGTGATTTCACGTGCGACAGAAATATTAAAACAACTGCAGGAGAGTTCCGGCTCGGCAGTCAAGATCGAAGCACAGCCCTCCACCCAGATGGCGCTCTTCCCTGAAACCAATCCATTGTTGGATGAGCTGAAGCACATTGACTTGAATTCTATTCCACCGCTGGAAGCGCTCAATATTTTGTATGAATGGCAAAGGAAATTTATTACATCCAAAAAGTGATTCTTGGACGTTTATTTTTGTGCAACCAATCTGATCGAGATAAAAACCAAACCAATAGCCAACGCTCCTACGCACCAGACTAGCAGACCTTGTCCTGCTGTTTTAAAGCCTTCCTGAATCACACCTACCAACAATCCCTCAAACCCCTGCAACGACCCCAGCAGACTGGTTCCTGAAGGGACACCATTAATACCCTGTCCTCCAGTGAGGAATAACCATACTCCAGGAATGGCAGCCACTAAACTGGCGAATACCAGTGGTACCCCTAAAGCAGTGGCCATCCAGCGCAATGAACGCAGAGATAACAGCAAGATCATCATAGCCAAAACAAGACAAATCCATGGAAAAAGTTCCAGTACCCGTCGAATACTTTGATAGGCTAAAAACACAGGGGATTTGATAATTTTTTGAATACTTCCCTGTTCGTTGGCAGGCGGAAGCAGAATTACAGTAGGCAAACTGGCTGAAAAAGAATTGATCACCGGGTCAAGCATCATATCCATATTGAACAAATCGCTGGATGGAGGCTGGCATAATGCAAAACCGCCTTGTCCGCTTTGCATGGCAATCATGATCTGGGTCAGCTGCTCGTCAGAACAATCAGGTAAATTATCCAACAGGTTCAACAAAGATTGCTTCCCTGCCGGGCTGGAAAGATAATCTTTAATGGGCTGCAAATCAACCCTAATCGTAAGTGTCTCCGTTTTGAAATTGAGAAAATCAAGCACGGAATCCATGGCAGCTTCGGTTTGGGTTTCGATCCATCCTGGTGGAAGCATGGAGGTCATCATCCAAATAAATTGCTCTTGATTCAAACCTGCCAGTAAACCGCCTTGCATCGCTGAAGAACCAGAAGCCATCACTTTATCCGCAATTACAGCCGGAACTTGATCATAAAAATTGGTACGTCTTAACACGCCAGCGTAAAAATCTGATTTGAATACTGTTTGATTGATTGATAGGTTGATGATCGCGGGGATCAAACACACTGCCAAAATTAGAGATAGACCTATAATCAAGCCCTTTGCAAAGGTGCTTGGATACATTTTTATTGGAGTCTTAGAAATTCTCATGATCTACACTTAGTAAGCAAACAACAACGCTCCCGAAAGTGCCGGAAGTTTAACAGTGATTTTTTGTTCCATCACCACGTATTCATCAGTTGCCAAAACATTGCGTAGACTCTTGTAAGTTGCCAATGGCGTTCCACTCAAGTCAATAGTTAATTCCAATGCTGAATTATCAATATTTATCAATGTCAACCCACATTCATTGTCTATCAAGCGCACAAAAGCCAGACAGTTCTTGCAGGGTTCGGTTTCTAAAAGTTGAAAAATGCCGCGGCGTAATGCAACTTTTTCTTTCCGAACTCTGATCAATTTCTTGATCCAATCGCGCAGCGGGGTCATCCATTGAGATTCATCCCAGTTAAACGTTCTTCTGCAATCAGGGTCCTTGCCACCCAGTAAGCCAATTTCATCTCCATAATAAATCGCAGGTGCACCGATCAAGGTGAATAGAAGCAGATAACCCAATTTGGCTTTTGCAATATCCCCACCGATTTTAGTTAAAAATCTTTCAACATCGTGACTGCCCAACAAGTTATACATGGCTTTGGAATTCTCATCTGCGTACATGTTTTGCCATTTATGCAGATCAAGTCGGAATTTGTCCATTGAAATCTCATTGGTTAGCAAATAGATTATTAGATCCTTTAGCGGATAATTCATAAGTCCGTCAAAGTGTTCATTCCCAACCCAGCGCGGATCACCGTCCCAAATTTCGCCCACAAGATAGGCATCAGGGTTGGCACTGCGCACGACTTCTCTAAATCGCAGCCAGAATCCATCATCATTGATCTCGTTCGGCACATCCAAACGCCAGCCGTCAATTCCCTGTTCAATCCAGTACCGGGCCACCTTAAGAATATATTTTTCCACTTCTGGGTTGGAGGTATTGAATTTTGGCAGACTTTTGTACTTCCACCAGCCTTCATAACTGGTTGCATCGCCGGGAGAATAAGCATCCACAGGAAATTTTTTGATGTGAAACCAATCTGTGTATGGAGAATTTGCCTGGTTTTCAAGCACATCATTGAAAGCAAAGAATCCTCTACCGCAGTGATTGAACACACCGTCCAAAATCACTTTCATCTCATTGCGGTGCGCAACATCCAACAGAGTGAAAAACTCCAGCTTGTTTCCCAGTTTTGGATCAATCTGGAAATAATCCACTGCATTGTAGCGATGATTGGAAGGCGATAAGAAAATCGGGTTTAGGTAGATAGCATTGATCCCAAGGTCAAGCAGGTAATACATATGATCAATAATGCCCTTTATGTCACCGCCATGAAAACTGTATATAGTGGGCTTGGCGTTCCATGGCTGCACTGATTTCGGGTTGTTGCCATTATGCCCATTAGCAAAACGGTCTGGAAATATTTGATAAAAGATGCTGTCTTGCACCCAACTCGGAACGCTCATTTTTGCTCCCGGAGCCAAATATCAAGTTTTTCAGGCTGCCCGGCGAATTCCTCTTTGGCAATTATTCCGGCAGCAAGTTGTTCCAATAATCTACACAACCCATCATTGATTGGGGAATGCAATCCAACTTTTGATGCATAACGGGAAACAGCACCATTCAGAAATGTCACTTCACTTGTCGTTTTGCCTGAGTAAAGGTCAATATGAAAGGATGGCATTTTTGCCCCGCGGCCTTTTGCCATTGGTCCGCCAACCAGTGCCTGACTTAGCCCGGCAGGTAATGTATTCAACAAAACCATCAGTGGTTTTGCCGGTGTTCCCGGCAGATTCACCAAATGTATGTGCATCAGCTTCATCACATCCATACATTCGCGGATTTGATCCAATTCTATTCGCCAGGTCAGCGGATGGGAGTACACCTGTGCGGGGGTCCAGTTGAGGATGGCAGAAGTGGCATTCGCCAACAAATTGGTTAACATCTTGGTCCATTTCATGTCTGCGCGCGATTCATAACCTTTGGCTCTCAGCCCGGAAAGGTTGAACCAATCTATTAACTTTTGTGAAATGGGATGCCCCGTTTCAATACCCACCCCGCGCAGTTTTTCAAGTTTGATATCACCCAAACCTGAACGCCCGACTGCGCTGGTGATTGAACCGCCAATCACTTTCTCTTCACCCAATTTTCGGGCAATCAAAGCTTCATTTTCCACCCCATTTTGCAAACACAAAACCGGTGGAAAATCATTTTCTATTCCCTTGATCAATTCAAGTACCGAGGGGGTGTCATTCGATTTAACAGCAATTAATACTGCATCCACCGCCTCACCTGATAAAGCATGGCGTATATCCGAGGTAATATCAATATTATGTACGTTGATCTCATTGCCGCTAATATTGAGATGTATTCCTCTGGTTACGGCGTCCTTGATAAATTCTTTTTTTTCGATAAAGGTAACCTGTGCGCCATTTGCAGCCAGACTGCCGCCAATATACGTACCAATGGCTCCCATACCAAAACAAATAACTTTTAACGGTTTTTGGGTGGATTCGCTCATTTTATTCGCTGGTTTTCCAGTTTTGGGTTCCTCTCAAAAAATCAGCTCCAGGCATCCACTTCTTACCGGCGGGCTGTACTTCAAGGAGCTGTACCCAGCCGTCTGGAGTGCTGATGGCTGGAACTTTATCTAGAACACTGCGAATACCGGCAGGATGCGTTTCTGAAAGAATTACTCTAACTTTTCGAACTTTTAAAACCTGCTCGTTTACGTTACAGAAAGTTCCAGGCCAATCATTTAAAGCCCTGACCTTACGGTCAATATCAACCGCGGATTGCGTGAAATCCAGCAGACCATCTTCTTTTGTGAGTATACCTGCATAAGTGTCGAGGCCTTCTGCTTGCGGTTTGGAATCCAGCTTGCCGATCAGGTAATCTTGCAAACCCCTGAGCAGTAATGTTGCACCCAACAGGGATAATTTTTCAGTTAATGTTGATAAGGTCTCGTCCTCTGCCAGATAAACCTTTTCCTGAATCAAGACGGGTCCAGTGTCAATGCCGGCGTCCATTTTCATAATGCTGACACCGGTGAATTCGTCACCGTGTAAGATGGCCGCCTGGATGGGTGCGGCGCCCCGCCAACGCGGTAGATAAGACGCATGCACATTAATGCAGCCATATTTTGGCAAATCCAATACCCTTTGACGCAAAATCTGGCCAAAAGCGGCCACCACAATCACATCGGGGTTCCATGCCTGTAGTTGAGCAAAAGCATCGTCACGCAGACGTTCAGGTTGAATGACAGGAATTCCCAATTGATGAGCCAATACTTTGACTGGTGGAGAAGTGAGCACCTTTCCACGGCCTGCCGGGCGATCTGGTTGAGTGACTACTCCGACAACTTTATATTTCGAAGCCAGTGCTTCCAAAATCCTTGCAGCCAGTTCGGGCGAGCCCATGAAGACAACGTTTTCAGACATGCAGTGATTTTAACATACTCACTGTGAGGATTGAATAAATCGAAGGTAAAATTCATTCATGGATAACACTTTGGCAGTGGCCGAACTTGAAAAAGCACGTGAAGCCAGGCAAAACGGAAATGAAGGTATGGCCAGGGTACTGGCACGCAGAGCCGCTGGTTTGGTTATTCGAGAATATTTACAAACGGTTGATTTTGATCTGAGAGGTCTTTCTTTGAATGCATTGATCAAAGATGAGCAAGTGCGGAAGGTTCTGCCGGTTTCCATACATTCAGCACTGGAAAGATTATCAACTCGTATAGGGATGGATTATCAATTTCCGGTGGATTTTAATTTAATTATGGATGCACAAAATGTGATCGAACAATTATCAAAAGTTAATGGAGAGACAAATGACTGAAGCTGATCAAAAAATTAAAATGTATGGCACAACCTGGTGTGGTGATACTCGCAGGGCCAGACAGTTTTTCGCTGATAATCAAATAGATTATGAATGGATTGACATCGACAAGGATAAAGCGGCTGCTGAATATGTCATGAGCGTCAATAAAGGCTGTAAAAGTGTTCCCACCATTCTCTTTCCAGATGGTTCACTTTTGGTCGAACCTTCAAGTTATCAATTAAAAATAAAATTCGATCTTAAATAATCTAAATTCAATAACTATTTCTTTTTTAATCTGCTTAGAATCCAGACGGTCAAGGCTCCGGCAAACAAACCAGCGCCAACCACCATCAACCCGACTCGCCTCTTTGATTTTTCAATCAAAAGGGCTGGTGTCTTTGCCAGTTTTGTCTTAAGGCTATTCATAAATACCGGATCAGGCATTACCGGTTTTAACATGCTGGATAGCTTTTCTTCCAACCCTAACATGCCTTTGTTATTCATTTCATTCATTCTACTTTCCATGTCGTTGCCCTTGAACTATTCTGATTTGTAACCGATTTCTTCCATCTCTTCGCGCAAGGCGATTAACGCCCTGTGATACAAACTTTTGATTGCCCCTTCGCTGCGTCCCATGATTTGGGCAATTTCCGCATTAGATAAATCTTCAAGGTATTTCAACAAGATCAATTGCTGTCGATCCTCTGAAATCCTGCGAATCGCTTTTAAGAGCAAGGCCATTTCCTGGTTCTTTTCAAGCATGCGCTCGGGTTGGTCCGCTTTGTGTGGAAGGTCGAGATGATCTTCGAGCGGAACTTCCTTACGGCGCAGGTTGTCGCGGTGCCAATTGGCGATCAGATTATGGGCAATGCGATACAACCAGGCTGAAAAGGGTACCCCTTTGTCTACATAACTGTTAATGTGCCCAAAAGCACGATAAAAAACGCGTGAAGTGATATCTTCCGCATCAGATGCAGATCCAATGCGATAGTAGATGTAGTTATAAATGCGGGTTACATTCTTCTCATAGAGATAGCTGAAAGCCTCCGGGTTTCCTCCGCAGGCTAATGCAACCGCATTTTCGTCAGTGATGTCTACTACTTTGCTTTCATGCATTTTATTCAATA
>PNNU01000126.1 GCA_013824385.1 Anaerolinea sp. | reverse complement strand
AACTACCTGGCAGGGTTTCGAAGCCGTTCGTAAATATCGCAATGTGACTTACAAGATCAAGGTTGAACGTTTGGGTAAAGGTAATGTCGTTTCATTAACCGTGGATGGAAATGCCATTTCCGGCAATGTGATTCCCTTGCCCGTTGAAGGTACAAAAGAAGTAAGTGTGGTTGTGACCTTAAAATAAACTGAATAATGTTCTTGATTCAGCAACGGCAGTTTTCAGTGAAGAAATCCGGGACAGTCAAAAGATGAACCATATGAAACGGGAAAGACGGAAGAATTATTTGAATTTTTCTTGCCTGACCCGTTTCTTTTCGATGAAGCCTGCAAAAGGAGATTGAAATGCAATACGGATACTTTGACGACGATAAAAAAGAATACGTGATAACCAGGCCTGATACGCCTCAATCATGGAGTAACTATCTGGGTTCCACCGAATATGGCGCCATCATTACCAATAATGCCGGCGGATACGGATTCTACAAGTCCGGCGCCAAAGGACGCTTCTTGCGGCTTAGATTTAATAGCGTGCCCATGGATCAACCAGGCCGTTATTTTTATCTCAGAGACCGGCAGAGCGGAGATTATTGGTCCGCCTCATGGCAGCCGGTGGGTAAACCGCTAGAACAATACAGCTCCATTTGCCGGCATGGCACCGCATATACCACCATTGAATCCAGTTACTGCGGCATTAAAAGCGAAACTACTTATTTTGTACCCATTGGTGAGTGTTTTGAATATTGGCGGCTAAAAGTTACTAACGAAAGTGATCGCCCTCGTGACCTGTCCGTCTTCTCTTTCTGCGAATTTTCCAACCAGTGGAATACCTTTCAAGATACCGTAAATCTGCAATATTCGCTGTTTATCATTCAGGGCACGCGCATCGAAGATAACCTGCTGCGCATCTCGATTCAAGATAATCTGAACAAAGAGACTGAATCGTATGTTGAAGATGACAGCGCCATGAACACCTGGATCGGCATGGTAGGCTCACCAGTTACAGGCTACGACACCAGCCGTGAAGCTTTCTTGGGCACCTACCACGGATATCACAATCCCGCTGCTGTCGAAAACGGTAAATGCACCAACAGCAACGCTTATGGCGACAACGGCTGCGGCAGCTTGCAAACCGAAATTACCTTACAGCCAGGCGAAAGCCGCGAGATCATGGTCTTGTTGGGCATCGGCGATGCGCGCACAATCGGCAAACGGACCCTTGCCAGATTCGGATCGCTGAAGCAGGCCGACCTCGAACTGGAAAAACTGAAGAATAATTGGCATTCTCAAATTGGAAGCATGACAGCCAACACACCGGATGAAGAATTTAACCATACCATCAACATGTGGGGGCTCTACAACTGCCTGATCACCTTTGCCTGGTCAAGGGCCGCCAGTCTTGTTTACAACGGCGAGCGAGACGGACTCGGTTAACGCGACAGCGTGCAAGATGTACTGGGAGTGCTGACCGCCATCCCTGAGGAAGCCAAAAAGCGCCTGGAATTGATGCTGACAGGCCAGGTGAATTGCGGAGGCGCCATTCCCATCATCCAGCCTTTCGATCATAAACCCGGCCATGAGAAGACACCTGCACCTGAAGAATTCAGATCGGATGACTGTCTGTGGTTCTTCAATGCTGTCCCGGCTTATGTGAATGAAACCGGCGATAAAGATTTTTATAATAAAGTGCTGCCTTATGCCGATTTTGGTGAAGACACTGTCTTTGGCCACATGCGCCGCGCGCTCGAATTCAACCTGGAGCGCACCGGCAAGCACGGGCTGCCCTGCGGCTTGTTGGCAGATTGGAATGACTGCCTTCGACTTGGTTACAACGGTGAAAGTCTGTTTGTTGCCTTCCAGGTTTATCTTGGCTTGAAAATTTTGGCCGAGATTGCCGAACAACTTTGGCGGCTTGAAGACAAGCAGTGGGCTGAAGATCAGTTGAAAAAACTGGATCAAAGTATCAAGAAAATCGCCTGGGACGGTAAATGGTTCATCTGGGCTATCGCCGAAGACGGCACCATCTACGGCACCAAAGATTATTCTGAAGGCCAGGTCTATCTGAATACGCAGGTCTGGTCGGTGATCAGCGGCGCAGCCACATCCGAGCAGGCCAAACTCAGCATGCAGACAGTCAAAGACCAATTAGCCACGCCTTACGGTTTAATGCTTTCCGCACCTCCTTTTAAGAAAACATCAGTGGAAGTTATGCGCGCGGTGGTATTCAACAGCGGCATTAAAGAAAACGCGGGCATCTTTAACCACACGCAAGGCTGGGGCATCATGGCCGAATGCATTTTGGGCAATGGCGACCGCGCCTGGGAATATCTTCGTGCGGCCATGCCGGCTGCCTACAATGAAAAAGCTGAAATCAGGCAGATGGAACCTTATGTACAGGGACAGACGACTTATTCCGATTTTTCACCCAGAGCAGGCAATACCCGCACCTCTTGGCTGACAGGGGCCGCGGCCTGGTTCTATTACAGTTCCACGCAATACGTGTTGGGCGTCCAACCGCAAGCCAACGGGCTGCGCATCGACCCTTGCATCCCCGCCAAATGGGATGGCTTTTCGGTCAAACGCATGTTCAGAGGTAAAGAAATCAATATTAGCGTTCACAACCCCAAACACCTGTGCAAAGGGGTCAAACAATTAACCTTGAACGGCATTCAGATCAAAGGCAACCTGATCCCGGCAGAACAATTGGAGCAGCAAAACCAGGTTGAAGTCTGGATGGAGGGATAAGTTTCATCAAGATTCAGTTTTTTCAAATGAATTATCAGCTATATGGATTCCATTCTGTAAGATTCATATCGACGAACCTGACAGGATGGAATTTCGTATTACGTCTTATAATTGGCGTTCACGTCTGCATATGTAGACCATAAAAGTAAAAATAAACTTGAGGTGTCATGTCCGATTTCTATGAATTCCCAAAGGATTTTCAATGGGGAACAGCAACATCTTCATACCAGGTTGAAGGCGCAGTCGACTCGGGCGGACGCAGTCCATCCATTTGGGATGAATTCTCACACCGATCAGGAACCATACACAACAATGATAACGGCGATATGGCCTGCGATCATTACCACCGCTGGAAAGAAGACATCCAATTAATGAAACAATTGGGCTATAGAGCCTATCGTTTCTCAATCGCCTGGCCAAGAATTCTTCCCGATGGAAGCGGTAGGATCAATCAACAGGGCATTGATTTTTACAACCGATTAATTGATGAGATGCTACAGGCAGAAATCACCCCCTTCTTAACCCTCTACCATTGGGATATCCCAACCAAGCTGAAAGGCGCCTGGCTAAATCGCGATTCAGTCTACGCTTTTGAAGAGTTCAGCGATGTTTCAGCACGCTGCTTCGGAGACCGTGTCAAAAACTGGATGACCATTAATGAACCGATTTGCGCCAGCTTTTTGAGTTTCACCTGGGGGCATCACGCGCCGGGTATGACCGATGCGTATAAAGGTCTGGTCGCGGCTCATCACCTTTTACTCTCACATGGATTGGCTGTCAAAGCCATTCGGGCGCATTATCCAGACGCTGAAATTGGCATTGCACTCAACCCGGCTTCCATCTACCCACAGACCGATTCTGCCGCCGATAACAGCCTCGCGAACCAGGTGGAGATACTGCACAACCGCTGGTTTGCTGATCCGATATACAAAGGCTCCTACCCTGCAGAAGCGGTCCAAGCTTACATCCGCCACGGTGTGCTTAAGAATGAAAACCCCGATTTCATCCAGCCAGGGGATATGGACTTGATTGCTGCCCCCATTGATTTTTTGGGTGTCAACTACTACACACGGCAGGTTTTTCACACCGACCAACCGGATTCATCCGGAGAAATAAGCTTCAAATCCATGCCAGCGCCCGTTGATCAAAAAACCGAGATGGGCTGGGAAATCTATCCCCAGGGTCTGTTTGACCTATTGAAGAAGGTGAACGACGAATACCGACCAAACAAGATTCTAATTACCGAAAATGGCGCCAGTTATTCATACGCCCCTGATAATTTTGGCAAGATCGATGACCCCAAGCGCATCGAGTATATTGATATGCACTTGCAAGCCATCGCCAGAGCCATCCAGGCAGGCATCAACATCAAGGGATATTTCGTCTGGTCGTTCATGGACAATTTCGAATGGGGTCACGGGTATTCACAGCGTTTTGGCCTGGTGTATGTGGATTACAAAACTCAGAAACGCACCCCCAAAGCCAGCGCCTATTGGTATGGTAAAGTGATCAAAGATAATGGATTGATGCTGAAATAATTCTGAAAACAAAACCTCCTTCCATTTACTCGCGTTGTAAGGAGGTTAAATCTTTATACCAATGGCAATTGAAAATTCTGGTCTTCAAAAATCTTGCTATGCACGTCACTGGCTAGCATCGGTCTGGCAAGGAAATATCCCTGCCCCAGGTTGCAGCCCAGGCTGGCAAAAATCTCCAATTGATTCGCTTCTTCAATCCCCTCAATGATGGTGCGGATGCCCAATTGCTTGGTCATGTGAATAATCGAATTACAGATTGCATAATTCTTCTTTCCCGGTGCTATGTTCTCAGCAAAAAGATTGTCAATTTTTATCTCATCTACATAAAAATTGTTCAAGTTGTATAGCGAAGAATACCCGGTGCCGAAATCATCCACGGATATCGAAATACCTTTGGCGCGTAAAGCTGCAATCTGTTCTGAAACCACTTTCTCATCCATGATCAGGGTATTTTCAGTGACTTCAAGTGTTAATTGGCGTGGATTCAAACCGGTTTCCTTAAGTATCTGTTGGATGGAGGCGGCCAACCCGGCTTTTAATATCTGTTTGCCCGACAGATTGATGCTCAGAAACATATTTGCCGCTTCAGGGCTGATATTGTTCCAGCTTTGCATTTGTTCACAAGCAGCACGCAGCACCCAATCGCCAATGGGATTGATCGCCCCCGAGTCTTCTGCGATGGGGATGAAATCATCTGGTTCGAGCAATCCTCGCATGGGATGCTGCCAACGCAGCAATGCCTCAAAACCAACAATGGTGTGAGTGCTCAAATTGACAATCGGTTGGTATTGAAGAAAGAGTTCCTTATTGGTTATGGCGCGGTGCAGCTCACCTTCCACTTCAAGTTGATAGGTTGCAGCCGTGCCCATCTCGATATTGAAAATCTCGAATTTGGCCTTGCCGGTTTTTTTGGCTGTGTACATGGCAATATCCACATCACGCAAAACATCTTCAGGGTTTCGATAACCGTGGATGGATTGAACAATGCCAATGCTGCAGGTAACCATCACTTTGGTTTCATTGTGCAAAAATGGCCGCTGCAATTCGAGCAGGATACGATTCGCCACAGAAAGCGTCACATCTTTGTCCTCGGAGTTTTCGAGCAAGATCACAAACTCGTCTCCGCCGAATCGGGCCAGCGTATCCACAGAACGGATGCACTTTCCAAGGCGATGACCCAATTCGATCAGGGCGAGGTCGCCGGCGTTATGCCCAAGGATGTCGTTGATGGATTTAAAGTTATCCAAATCGAGGAACAAAACCGAATAGACCAGCCCCGGATTTCTTTTGATTTTTTCAAAAGCGTGTTCCAGTCGGTTGGTAAACAATACACGGTTCGAAAGACCGGTCAGGGCGTCGTGCATCGCATCATATGAAAGCTTTTCCTGGATAACGTTGCGTTTTTCTATTTCGACTTGCAAATCCTGATTGGTGCGGAACAGATCACGGGTTTGAAGTTTGAGTTTTTGATTGGCACGCGATAACGAGTGAAGCAATTGCCGGTTTTCAGCAATCACTACAATTTGCCTGATAATAAACAAAGCGATGATCATCCCCAAGCCAGTTAACAACTCGCGTAATACTTTTAGGTCAGAGTTATGGTAAAAGATAAACAGTGCATAAGCGCCTACCACCATCACATATGGAAAATACACCACCCATTTTGCGATCCACTTTCTCACCGCGTTAGGTTTTTCAAGGTTTTTTTCTACAGCTTCCCTTGAAATAATGAAACGATATTGAGAAATTCCAGCTAATCCGAGAAGCAAATCTGAAAACCACCACCCAACGTTTAGAAAATGACTAGCTGTATAAACCCCTTTTATCATACTCATACTGAAAAAGTAATCGGTAACACTCATCACAGCAAGACTGGCAAAAATAAGCCAAAACGGGTTCAAAAACATTTTTCGCGGTCTGAAATATAAGACTGCCAAAGCTGCAAACATTAAAATCATATCCACAAGGGGATAAAACAAAAGCAGGAAGTTGCCAGTGTATTGTATTGAGTCCACAAGGCTTAAAGCCGGTTTAAAAATAAAAATCAAAAAAGCCAGCAAAGTGACGATCAAGATGATACTAATATCAAGCGCACGTTTTAGCCATTCCATCCGGCTAAATTTTTGCGTAGAAAATATCCCCATGGCGGTAAATAAACAGACATATTCAAAAATGTAAATTGTGTCTGTAATAGATATTATTGAAAAAGGTAAACGGGCATTATTGGTTATTCGCCAAATTAGGTTCGCCACAATAGTTGTCGTGGAAGCCAGAAAAAGTAACATCCAGGCCCAAAAATATTTTTTTGAAAGTTGGCGTGAATGCATCGCCGCAATCCATAATCCCGCCATGGCAAACAGGTTGAATAAGATATCCATAACCCAAAAAACTTGGGAGCGTAAACCAAGGTTTAATTGTGTGGATAATAAATAGACAATAATTGGTGAGCAGAAAAGCATCACCAATGATCCCCAATAACAAAAAAACTGTCTATTGTAAGCAGCAAGACGCAAACGACACCTCGGTTTACGGTCGTTAAAGCAATAAAAGAAAAAATACCAATATTTTTTAATAAAAGGACAAAGACTATTATAGTTTTTATTTCATAATGTGAGCATTAATTAGGTATAAAAAAAATGTTTTCCCCTTTTTCTGACGTGATGAGTGATAAATGATACTGTTATCGCCTCCTCCAATATTACATAAGTCCCTAATTCGTCTTAATTGTCTGAGGACTGATTGACTAACCATTTTACGTTTGCTATACTTTTTTTGAAAGAATCAATTACCCTGGAAAGGATTACAAATGAAAATAGAACTTCCAACTCCTGTTTCTGTTGAAGAGATGAAATTAGACGTTCGAGAAATCGAAGGCATTTTATCTTCCCCAGCCATGAATATGCCAGTTTGGCCCGGTGCCCAAGTTAAATTGTTAGACGGCCGCATGCTCTACATTCGTGCAATTCAAGATAGCGATATTGACCCGATCCTTGGGGTTATGGAAAAAGTTATGAAAGTTGAAAAAGACTTTTATGACATCGTGGGTGTTCGTGTCTATGGCGAAGTACTTGCTTTACGCCGCAAACGCCTTAAAGATCCATTTACCTTCGTTGGTCTCATCGATGGTGAGTTCCTTGGTTTCGCCAATGGCCGCGCCTGGGATAAAGACCTCGCAATCAGCCTGCACACCATGACCTTCTCCCGCCGTGCAAAATTAGGCTATCCTATGTACTACGCCAAAACCTATTACGCCATGGAAATGCTCAAGGTTCAGGAATGGTGGTCAACCTTCGAAAGTTATAACGGCTGGCGAATGGCTGGTTTATCCATGGCGCAACCCACCAAACCCTTCCCCCAAATGCAGCACGAATTGGGCGGCGCCAAGATTTTCTATGTCAATCAGGATACCTGGCAGGGTCGTTTGAAAGAATACTGCAAACAGATCATCGGCGACGATTTGAACTTCAAAGTTACCGACGAAGTCCTCAAGGCCAATGAGAAATTCCGTGTTCCTGAAACTCTTGACCTCTAGTTTTCGATAAAATGAATAACCTTCATCCCTTGACAAGCCCTGCATCAGTCAAGGGATGAATTTTTGCCGATACAATTCGTGAAGTTTGTCATACAAATGGTGCTTAAGGTAATTTGATTTTGTATTTTGCACGTGTTATAGTGAATTGTGTCCCAGCTTGCAACATCAATATCAGAATGAATGGATGGACTGGTGAAGATACGAGCAATGACAATGACAATTCCAAATCGCAACCCAATCGAATGGTCATTTATGCTGCTTCCAACCCATTTATTATATATCGGGGAATTGGTGATTTTTCATTCCAATTCCGCGTTTTTTAATCCAACATCCTCTCAGGAGTGAAAATGGCAATAATCAAAACTGAAATTCGACGTGGTGTTTATATTGATTCCGCAAAACTAATGAAATTACAACGTTCCCTAACGGAACTTGCGGGAATATTGGATACAGGTGTCATTATGGGTACCGATTCCAACAAAGAACTCCTTGCCCATATTGGATTAACCTCCCCTGAAATCTCAGCTGCAAAACCTGATGAGTTGGTCATTGCATTAAAAGCGGATGATGTTCAATCTGCTGATTTTGCACTTTCTAAAGTGGATGAACTTCTCGCAGCGAGAAAAGGCAATCAAGATCAGGATTATCAACCCCACAGCCTTGAAACAGCCGCTG
>PNNU01000125.1 GCA_013824385.1 Anaerolinea sp. | reverse complement strand
TTACTACATAATATACTCTAGGGACCGGACCCCAACCAACACTAAAAGGTGACATTGGTTCACCCACACCCAAGAAGCGGAGAGCCTCCATACCTATTTCACCTTCGTCACCGTGCATAGCAGTTGGATAGATGTCCAAATTTATTGCACGTATAGCAAAAGCAAATGCGGTAATCAGAAAAACGATGGAAATTTCGATGATAATATTTCTACGCTTTTTTGTATCATAAGATCTGAATTTTTCTCCCCAAGCCAGAGGTTTTACCCCATCAAAGACAACCCCAGCTGAAATTAAAAATCCAATGGAAATAAGCCAAAGGATTAATGAAATTATGCCAGTTGACGGTTTTGGTGATAAAAAGACAGCTATTACAATTAATATTAAGGCATAAAAAAGGAGAGTTATCGTTAGTACTAATTGATCAGAATTGACTTGATATTTATTAGGAATTACGTTTTCACTAATAATCGATTTATTCTTTTTTAAATTAATAAATGAAAAAAAAATCGATAATGAGGCTAGTAAGGCATATTCCACATGATTAGTAATAACGCCGTAAACTCCAAAAACACATGCCAGTAAGAATAGCCCAATTCTTAGCCATTTGACTTTGCTTAATTGATTAAGTAACATTTATCCACCTCTCCCTTTTTTTTGGTTTTCGGTTACCAACTAATCAATAATCGTTCAAAAAAAATGAAAAAACGCGCCAATTAGTTATTTCCTTGTGACCTCAAAAATGGTAGTGGTATTCGCTGTATTATCACCGAATACTATTATTAACGTTCCTTCATTTATTAAATTCTGAAACTTAGCCAGACCTTCTGTGGAATAATGCACTCTTTCCAGGTCGCCAACAATGATGTATTGAACATCATATTTAGCTAAAAACTTTTTGGCAGAATCAAGGTCTACCGTGTTATAGAATTCGGCAACCTCATCAATCCTCTTAGTGATTAATTCTCCGCTTATTAAAGAATTATGCTGCCGAGTGTGCCAACTCCAACCTACGACGGATGGCAACCCTGTATGCACAGAGAAACGGGAACCCCATTTATATTCAGTGGTATTTCCTTCAACAATTACAGGAGACCCAAGGATATTATCTTGCATAAACTGGATGGCATAATAATCATGACTTAGGTTTACTGGTTTGCCATCATCATCATATATTGCCGGTGCAGATCCATCTGATTCGCCCAAAATAAAAGCCGTGCCATCCAATGTTTTGGGAGGATCTGCGATTCCAGGCCAACGATCAGTTAATCTTTCTCCGGTTGCAAAATAGGGGTAACTTAACGAGCCAAAAACCAGAAGGACTAAAATTGTCAGCCACGGAATGGATGCCCATTGTGGCCATTTTTTGATCCCCGACAATAAAATGGTCAATGCAAGGCAGCTTGACAATCCAAAATAGAACCAGGCTTCGATATACATTCTGAAAACCATGTTTGCTCTGCCTGTGTCGCCTTTAAGAACAACCACTTCTACCAACAGCGTTAGCAAGAGACCGAGGCTGTAAAGTATCCAGGTTATCTTGTGCAGTTTTGATTGACCACGTTTGAAGAAGATTTGGTATCCAAGGCCGATCAGCAAAAATAATGCAAGCCTGAATACCTGATACCCAGATTTCCATATCAATGTGGAGACCAGGTAAATTAACACCAGTGAGATTAGCACGACTATTTTTGTGACGGTTGTATTATCTGGCCATTTGCGATAAGCTGACCGCAGATCACCAGCACTTTCTTTTACCAAAAGGCTGACCATGATGAATAGGGATAGGCCATACACTACTATATAATCGGCAAGGGGTGTTTTAGCCCCCTTCCAAAATTCAATGGACATATATTCTGTTTTAAACCAGTGAGAAAATGGCGCATAGAATAAAACCGCGAGAACAACAAATGCAATCACAAAGCCAGTAACGATTTTGATGGTTTCTCGAATTGGACCAGGTTTTGACTGCCAGATACTCCAAATAAGTGTAAGGACACCTAATCCAAGAAATGGATAAAAATCCCAGGTATGTGATGCTGAAAAACTTCCAAATATAATTGCCGCCACACAGATGCCAAGAATTCTCTCAGGCCATTTCATCCTTGTAATGGGATACATCAAGAGTGAGAGCATCCATCCGAAGGCAAGGGCATAATAAAGCATGGTAAGCATGTGTGGATGCATGTCGCCGTATAAATAAGTGAAATAAGGGAACTCTGCAATGGGGGTGTCTTCCTTGCCATTCAAAATTGGACGGGAAGCCTCAAAATACCATTCCCCGTTGTCACCTGGCAATTCTGACTTTCCGATCAGCACGTCCCATGCTCCAATGAGCTTGCCGCCTGAGGGATTATTAGGATTTTCTTCAACCCAGTTTGCCGGCACCATATCAGGCAGATGCCTGAAAAAGATTTTGTTTTCGTAAAGGTTTCCGAAAAGGATCACAGCCAACATCGCGAAAACTCCCGCGAAATAGGCCCATTTTCTTGCAACTTTCTCAATATGAGTAGTTGCACTCCAAGAGGTGAACGGGAAATGTCCATATAGGCCATTTGAATGGCTTAAACCAGTGACCATGTTGAATCCAATGCAGAAGATGCCAATCCCGGTCATGGCATACCAACTGGGCAAAATCAGATTATAGGCAATAGATGGCACAATTCCAATTAGTTTGGTGGGGATCGCTGCCATTACAAATCCATAATAGTAATAGTTTAAGTAATGGCCTGAGAACCAGGGATTTTCAGGAGGGAAGTAAACCGATTTCAACACAGCATTAAAAAATGCAAAATCCATCGGTTTCTCGCCTCCCCTCCAGGGCTGCCAGAGATCGGGGTTATTGATTCTGATCAAGAGCATAAATACAAAAGCAATGGCAAAGATTATTTCTACACTTAGTAAATATTTCCAACTTAATTTGAAATATTGAATCAGATCGGCTTTCTTACGCAATCCAAAGTACACGCTGATTGCTACCAATAATGTAATTGCAAGCAATATCGACCATCGAGTAAATGGCAGAATATTCAGACTGCTTAATAGCCACGAAACCCAGGCCGTCAACAATAGCGCAGCCATTCTTGCCAATGGATAACCGCGATCAAGCAAACCGGAGAAAACCGTAAACACCAATGGAAAAACCAATAATCCCAAAATAAACAAAACGAGATACCAAACGATTGTTCCGAAGGTTTGACTAGTATTTACTGAAGACAAGCGGTTAAACATAGCTGACCATGTACCACCAATTGTTTGGGCCGCAAGCTTTAATTCGGGAAGCTGCATTGCAGTAGGTGCCTTTGTGTATGACATGGGAGATTGAAAAAGGACATTATCAAGATCAACACTATAAAGTAGGGCTTTTACATTTTCCACTGAAAAATTATCGGTTTTCTTGAAAATGAAAACTTTCGGATGGTCATAGACTGTAAATGATTCATCCGCTGTTTGGTCATTGATCTGGAATGGTCCAATTCCAGGATTGCTGACAAAAGTGGCAACCAATTCAAAGCCGAGTGGGCTGGTGAACGGGGTATTAAGTTCATAAGCTTTGTTTTCAAGTGCATTACCAATACAACCAGGGCAGTCAAATAACTCCTGATAATACTTGGTTGTCAAAGGATAACGATTTGGAAGACGCGGCATTGCATCATAACAGCGGTTTGATGGGATGACGAGATACTCGGTTTTGGAAAGAATATCGATCATCTTATCTCGTTTTTCAGGTGTATCCGCTTCATACAACTCAAAATTTAGGGGCTGATAGATTCCTCCGAGTGTATCAAAGTGCCTGATTGCAAACGGAATTGCATCATCCCAGGTAGTTTCCAATGCAAAGGGTTCGGCAAATATGCGAACAGGGCCGCCTTCAATAATTTCGTATCTCACCTGATAAACGCTGCCTTTAGAAATTTCCACTTCAGGCATGACAAAGGTTGGAGTCAAACTGATGCCGGGTTGATCAAAAGTCAAAGTTTGGGTGGCACTGCTCAATGGATTGGCTTCATCTCCATCTTTAAGCAAACTGACTTTAATGGATGTTTGGGTCAGATTAAAGGTTTGTTCGAAATTATTGATTTTCAAACGATTCAACCTTACATCTTCCAGAGGAATGATTTTTAACACAGCTTCAGTGGATCCTGCAGTCTGGTTGATGGTGTCCCAAATCAGGGGAATTTTCGGATTTTCGTTTTCATCGTATTGAAGGGTCACATCAGACAATGAGTAAGTACTGCTGTTGGTTACCTTGTAGCGGAAGTAATAGGGTGTATCTTTTAATAAAGTGATACTGCCAAATCGGATTTCCAGTGAAGTGGATGCATCATCGTCCGCAACAGGAAGACGACCATCAACAACCATTTCATCACCATTCTCTTGTTTTGAAATTCCAAAGTAAATATTAACACCCACCTGGCGAATATCTTCAGAAGTCACTGATTGAACAGTTCCATTTGTGGATGGATAGATACTAATTTCGGGTTCATCGCCCGGTTCAAGTGTCCAGCGATGGATGATACTAATCGGATAGCTATCCTGTCCATTTGCTGTATCCACTTTCAGATTGAGTGGACCCTGGATATTTTCAACAATCCAAGTGGACGCTGCCATACGTGTTATTGGGCGGGAATATATCCGTGAAAAACCGAAGGCGTAACCATAAGTAAACAGCAGAACAATCCCAATGAGAGCAAATGCTGAGAGGCCTTTCCAAATTGACTTCAATCCCAAGAAAGGATGCCTGAATTGGAATTTGAATTGGGTGAGTGCCTGCCTGCTTTCTTTGGTCTTCTCGAATATTTCGATGAGCGCCCAGGCAGCAAACATAATCAGGAACGGGTAAATGATCAAGAAATAGCGCATATAACGCCAAAATTGCATATTTTGCCAAATGAAGTAAACCAGAATCCAGGTAAAGGGCAAAATATGGCAGCGCCATTCGCCTTTCCACATTCTCCAGGCAGACCAACCCCAGCCAGCCCATCCTGCTATTCCCAGTGGAATTCCCATCCCCCAAAGTACCATATTCACCCAGGCGTATGAGAGTGGTCTATCCGTCCAATGGTGGTTTGGCGGCCATTCAGAAAAACCAGCGACCTGGTTGGTTACTTCCTTAATAATTTCAAGCCATCTTTTGTTTAACTCTGAACCTAAAAATCCTGTGCCGGTGAACGCATAAGGTTGAAGAACTCTGAAGGCGAAGAAAACACATATTGCTGCTAGAAGCAACCCTGCCGCCAAAATACCTATTTGGGTGGCAAGTCCTCTTTGTTTTCTGACAGTAAAGAAATGGATAATACTGGCTAAAATAATCACTGCAAATACAGGCAGCGCATTGATTTTACAGGCGCCAGCCATACCAACAACGAGACCAAATAATCCAAAATAAACCAGTTTTTGCCAATCCAGCCTGAAATTAGGGTTTTTAATCTGTATCGCTTTAAGTGCCAGATAGATAGCCAGGATAACAAAGACTGTGCAAAATGAATCCACGGTGAAGTAATGAGCCATTTGAATAGGTAAAACCGCAGCGGCATAGAGCCCTGCAGCGAGAACCCCTGTCTTTTTGTTGTAAAGCATTTTTGCCAGAAGATAAATCATCCATAGCGCGAGCAAATCGAAAACTGCTGATATGGTTCTTCCAACCAGGGTGAGTTGGTCGAAAGTCGTTTGATGGAAAACTTCTGCAGTAATCCGCGTGATAAACAGCGGGAGCATTCCGTATGTATAGGTCCCATAGTTGATCGGATTCATAGAGCTATGGGCGGTATCAAAATACGCCCCCAGGTTTTTTTCCAGCCGGATTTGATCTGCAACCTGAGTTAGAAAACGTTCATCAGGATTTTGGTGGGTATTTTGATCCCAGTTTATCCCTGAAAATCGGAAGAATGCTCCGATCAAGATGATAAAAAAAAGGGCCAGATTCAGAGTCGAGTTTGCTTTGTCTTTTTCTTTTCGCTCTACTGGTTCCTTTTGATGAGGGCTCTCATCAAAAATGGATGAAGGCGAGATGAATTCGGAATTTGTTGTAGGTACTTCTGGTTCTATAACGGAGGGCAAAATTTCTACTTGTTCAGTTGATAATTCGGTTTCAGCTGATTGTGCCGTTAATGTTGTTGGTTCTACCGGCACATCGGATTCAACTTTGATTAAGTTTTGAATTCGTTCAAGAGTGAGGGTATCAATACCCCAAACCTGATTCAATAGGTCAATGGTCTTGTAAGGACGGAAAGCGATAATTCGTTTTGCAAGTCGGAGGTTGATCTTTAACTCTGAAACCAGTTGTTTTTCGTCAGCAGTATTAATGTCTATCAAAGAGTGGATTTTTGATTTCATGTGCGATCCTCCGCTGTTTGTCCACGATTATTATTCTTGCTAATGAAACCCCCAGGGTTTCCATTTGGTCATCAATATCTTATTCTTAGTAAATAATTATATATGTTTCCACAAAGAAAACCACTATCAGGCACAAAAAAAAGATCCCGGTCCAATCATGACTGGTGATATCATGGGCGACAACTATCTAATCATCATTGTGAGAAAAAAGTAGATTCACCGGCAGAGCAAATTGATTCATCTGGAGAAAATTAAATAATGAATGGCTTGCCGCTTTGATTATGAACTATTACTGATCAGCCTTTATTATCAATCAGTGAAAAATTGGATTAACTCAGCTCGTTTATACTAATCGTTTGATATAGGCAGCGGTTGATTAAACCTACGATACAATTAATCAAGGGCCTTTTTTACATTCAATATTTGAATAATTATTTCCTGATAACACCTATTTTTGGTAATATCAGGATCAAAAGGAGTTTGCACCATGGGCAAGACAATGGATTATTTGCAATGGCGTGGGGATTTGAGTTTCTCAAAAGATCCATTTAATGATGTTGATGCGCTGATTTTATCGCTGCTCAGCTATTTACCTTTTAAAGGTATTGTTCCGGGGTTGGAAACAAAAGAGGATACAACTCTTAAAAAGACCTCTGATTTATATTTTTCACGTGATAGCACCGCCGATTCTATGTCTTCTAAAATCAACCCCACAGCGAGTTCCTCTTTTGATTCTGAGTTGGATGAATTATTAAAAAAGGCAGCATCTTGCCCCCGGTTTGAAGACGTACGATTGTCTAGGTATGACGAAAATACCGATTTTGTTATTGGAAGGCAATTTGCGGCGGTCACCTTCACTTTGCATAACCCAGACCGCCAAAAAGTTGTGGCTTTTAGAGGAACAGACAATTCATTGGTTGGCTGGAAAGAAGATTTTGAATTGGCATATATGGAGCAAATCCCAGCCCAGGAATCTGCCTGCAGCTACCTGGAGCGTACAATAGGAATCCTTTCAAGTCAGTTCATTGTATGCGGTCACTCAAAGGGAGGAAATTTGGCAGTCTATGCCGGCTCTCATCTCAACTCAGCCCGTCAAAGTAGATTAACAAAAATCATTAATTTTGATGGACCTGGTTTCGATTTCTCCCTTGTTAATCGCACCTCTTTTTCTCACTCTGAACACAAAATAATCAATTATGTTCCTCAAGAATCGATGGTGGGGTTGTTGCTAGAGCCTATGGGAAAACGAACTGTCGTCTCCAGTTCTGGTCGATATATCATGCAGCATAATGCCTTGAATTGGGAAGTGGAACGTTCAAAATTTGTGCATGGAAAACTAACCAGTAACACAAAATTATTGGAAAGTACTTTAAAAACCTGGTTAACAGATATATCTCTGACAGAACGAGCAATGTTTCTCGAAGCGCTCTTTGATATATTGGGAGCTTCAGAAGGAGCAGCCATTAAGTTTGATCCGCACGAGAATTTGAAAGAAATAAAAAACATTCTGGTTAAGTATTCAAAATTGGACAAGAAAACCAAGATTTTGTTGGGTCAGGTTTTTGAGTCCCTCACTTCAGAAACAAGAAGAACATTGACGGCCACCATCAAAGAAAAACTACCACGGCGCATAGCTGGAAAAAAACCGTCAGTCCAATAGAGGGCTGACGAAAATGAACATAATTGTATTTTCCTGATTACTTTTGTTCAATTTGCTCATCGTTTTGTTGCACCTAAATTGAAAATCTATTGACTTAGTCGATAGACGCGACCTCTACCCGATCACGTCCATTATGTTTTGCATGATAAAGTGCTTCATCTGCTTTTTTAAGTAATCCTTCAACAGTTGAACTGTGCTCGGGGAATATTGCAACTCCCAGTGATATGGATATCACTCCTAAAGGCTGGCGGTGATACTCAACTCGAATTGATTTAATCGCCTCCCGAATAATTTCAGCCCGATGAACTGTCACTTCCTGATTGGCTTCTGGCAGGATCAGAATGAATTCTTCACCTCCATAACGGCAGGTTATATCTTCACCGCGAATCAGCGTCTGGAGCTTAGCTCCAATTTCGCGCAGAACCACATCTCCAGCTTCATGTCCATAGGTATTATTGAAATCTCTAAAGTGGTCAATATCCAACATGATAATCCCCACCGTGGTGTTTTTGCGTATGGCTCGAGGAATTTCGCGGGAGAGTGATTCTTCCATATA
>PNNU01000124.1 GCA_013824385.1 Anaerolinea sp. | reverse complement strand
GTTGTTGTGGTTGCGTAAATTGTTATCGGGGAATGCCACCATGAAAACATGCGGACTTTCAGCCTCGAGCGACTCCCGCACCATGATCCCGGCCTTGGAGTACAGGTCCGCTTTGGTGAAGGATTCGAGCCGAACGGTAATTTGAAAATCACCCTCCGACTCTAGATAGGCGAAATGGAACTGGTCTGCGACTCCCCAGATATCCACGCCGCCAGCGGTGATTTCGATGGTGTTGTTTTTGTTTGTGGTTTTGCCCGTTTTATCGGGATTGCCAATGTCTGTATTGTTAAGTGTGTGGTTGGTCACTGATAAGCTCCATTGATATCTTCAAATTGGTGTGTAGCCGATGTTCCTTACTTTTTCCTGCTATTTATTTCCATTTCCCTGAGCATTTTTAACACATAACCCATTGCTTTATATTGAATAAAAATCATAACGATTACAATTAACAACCCTAGAATGCTAAAAATTAAGTCAATTATTAAACTAGACATCCCATAATCTTCAAAAAATATTGCGCGAAATAGGGAGACGTTTTCAAAAACAAATTGAGTGATATATAAAATAATGAGTATATTCATACAACGGAAAATCCACTTGACTAGTAAAGTGATTTTATTGGGATCGTAAAAAACAGGGTCATTATCATTTATTAATGCTTTTAATTCAGTATAGATGTTTGTTTTTTGATTATGCAAAATTTTATTGAAATTAGATATATCAACATCATCTTTATTGGGTAGCTCACCTAATCGTTCGATTAAAATTTTTTCCATCACATCAAACGCTATTTCTGTCCATTCTTGCCTGTCTTTCTTCTGCCAATAACCAATCAAATCCTCTGTGTCTTTCAAAGACAAATTGCGATATATGGTATTCCATTCACTCTCATTCATTAGAATTCTCCCCCACATTAATGCGGTAATTAATTTCAGTTTCTACAATCATTTTTAAACCGTAAGAAACACCATACATGGTTAAAAACCAAAGCACTCCCTGTATCACACCAATCAAAACATCCACTGCAATTTTAAAAAATACAAGCGGATAGGTTTTAACCTGGTCAAAGTAAGCATTATCCAATCTGAGATACTTGGGCGTCAAATTATAAGCATCATCATTAATGCTTCTTGTCTCAACATATCTAACAATATTTGTATACGATGTGTAACTGTTAAAAATAAAAACAACCAGAACTATCCAGGCAAAAACTTCACAAACCTTGGCGATATTGAGCAGCTTATGATTCCGTTTGGTTAACACTTCCCCCGTCGTTTCTGATTCCATTGAAACCTCCCTAATTGAGTGTGATTTTTTCGAGTATTCCGTGTTTTTCGTGGTAAAAAGGGTATTGAATTAAACCAGTATCAATTATTTCGAGAAATAATTATGTAATTCCATCATTCTTTGAGGCGTTTCGTGAACCGCCCCTACGATCTATCCCAATTCCATGACCAGCATCTCGAGGTTGGTGTCGAGCCCCACGGACGAGGTCTTGGATTGCACATCCATTTGCAGCAGGCGGTCATAAATGCCGGTCAATTGACTCATTGAAAAGCGCCGCGCCGCAGTGGAGTACTTGCCCACCTGGTTGCCAAACAGCACCTTACGGTCAACCAGCACTTTCAAATCTTCGCGTGCGTCCAGCGCCTCACGCACCTGGATGAGCTGCCTAAAGCGGTGGATCACTGCGCCCAGAATCGCTTCAGGCGGGGTGGTTTCGAGCAGGCGCCGCATCAGCGACTGCGCCTGTTGGATTTTCCCTTCGACCAATTCATCGAGCATGACGAACACATCAGCAGACCCTTCCACTGAGACGCACTCGATCACATCTTTCACGTTGACTGCGCGTTTGAAAGCCACGAACATCAGCAGCTTGGATATTTCCTGACTGGCGATGCCGGTGTCGTTGCCGGTGTGGCGCGCCAGTTCACGCGCGGCTTCTGGTTCAAAAACACCGCCAAGGCGTTTGGCTTCAGCCGCCACCCATGAATCCATGGTCTTTTCGTCGGGCAAGGCCAGATCGATGATCTCGGCATTCTCGTGCGCCGCGATCCACTTGACCAGCCAATGGGTGGGTGAAAGCGTCTCCCAGAGCTGGATCCACGAGCCGTTGGCGTCTTTGCGCCACTTGCGGTGGTCTTCCACCTGGAAGATGGCGTGTGTCGAGCTGGGGGTGGCATCCAACAGTTTGAGGAATTTCTCCTGGCTGTTTTTATCAATTTTGGCCAGCGCGTTGTCGACCATCACCAGCCGGTTGGAGCCAAAAAACGGCAGCGTGGTCAGCGCGGTCTGCAGGTCTTCAAATGAGGCTGATTTTCCATCCATACGGGAGGTGTTCATCGCGGCGTCATAATCGGTGCCAAGCGAAGCAGTGATGGTTTTGACGGCCAGCGCCACGGAATAGAGATCGTCCCCGCGTAAAAGGTGGATGTTGGCCATGCTCAAGCGCTTTCCTCCACGGCGTGGTTAACTTCCCCGGTGAGGATGCGGTGCAGCATGGGTCTTCCAGGAATATTACGCTCGTAGCGTACGATTTGCTTAATGACCAGGCTGCCCGGTTCACCCAGGGTGGTCACATGTTCCTGCACTTTGGGTCCGAGGGGCTGCGCTACGATCAGTGCACCGGTAACCAACATTACCACCAGGGGCCAGCGGTCGAGTTTTTTCTTGAAAGAATTACCACCTATAAGCATTCCCAGCCAGGCCATAGTGCCAGCCAGAACCCCGGCAGTGACATAGTTGGTGCCGCAGTTGCCATGGATGGCCAGTGAGCGTTCGCCGCCCTTCATGCGGGTCAGCGCCTGCTGCGCGGTCTCAAGCAGCACATCCGTGGATACATCTCCCACGATCCAAAATCCCTTGTGGTCGGAATACCCGGCAAACGAAGTGCCAGGAATCTTTTTGGATAACAGGTTTATAGTGGCATGTTCCAATCCGTGGTTACGGCGGATAAGCGAGATGATGCCTAAATTTAAAGATGAAATTTGCATACTTTCCTCCACGGATTATTTTTCTTCGAGCAATGCCCAACCCAGTGCTTCACGCAGTGAGCGGGCTTCTTTGAGAAGAATACCTTCGGGCAAGGGTTCGCCCTGGCGCAATCGGCGCGGAATAATGGCCGTTTTGAAACCAAGTTTTTGGGCTTCGCGCAAGCGCGCAGGCATCTGACTCACCCAACGCAATTCGCCCGAAAGACCCACCTCGCCGATCAACACTGTATCCGCCTTGACGGGGATGTCTTTCATCGAGGAAGCGATGGCTGTGGCAATGGCCAGGTCTGCGGCGGGTTCGCCAATCTGCAAACCGCCGATGACATTGACAAACACATCCTGTTCAGCAAGGCGCATACCAAGCCGTCGGGTGAGCACGGCGGTAATCAGCAGCAGACGGTTGAAGTCCACACCGTTGGGGGTGCGCCGCGGATTGCCGAGGTTGCTCGGGCTGGTGAGCCCCTGCATTTCGACCAGCAGCGGACGGGTACCTTCCATGGTGACGGCGATGGCTGAGCCGGGGGCGTTGGTCATGCGTTCGGCCAAAAAGGCTTCGGAGGGGTTGGTGATCTCAATCATGCCGCGTTCACGCATTTCAAAAACGCCCACTTCAGCTGTGGCGCCAAAACGATTCTTGACCGAGCGCAGCAGACGGTAAGATTGAAAGCGGTCGCCCTCCAGATAGAGGACGGTATCCACGATGTGCTCCAACACACGCGGACCGGCGATGACGCCTTCCTTGGTGACGTGCCCCACCAAAAAGACGGCCATATCACTGCTCTTGGCCAGTTCACGCAGCTTGTTGGCACATTCGCGCACCTGGCTGACTGACCCGGCAGACGAATTGAGATCGGGCAGGTAAACGGTCTGGATGGAATCGACGATCAAGATGTCAGGTTTGAGCGCTTGAACCTGCTCCAACACCACATCCAGGTTGGTTTCGGTTAAGAGCAGCAAGTCCTGGCTGAACTCATGCTCTGGCTTATCTTCGTTAAGTCGGGTAAGCCGTAGCGCACGCATTTTGATTTGGCGCTCTGATTCTTCGCCCGAAACATAAAGCACTTTGAGCGCCTTTTTGTGATCTTTGTGATCTGCCAGTTCAAGCGCCATTTGCAGCAGTAAAGTGGATTTGCCAATGCCGGGGTCGCCGCCCACTAGCACGATTGAGCCGGGTACCACGCCTCCGCCCAAGACGCGGGCGAACTCGCCGATTGGCAGCGGGATGCGCATTTCAGCATCCCCTGAAATATCGCCCATGCGGCGCGGCAGTGAACGGGCGTTCACCCCCCTCACCTGGGCTTTTACGGGCGAAGAAGCCTCAACCACCACCTCTTCGACCATCGTGTCCCATCCACCGCACTGCGGACACTTGCCCAACGCGCGCGGATAGGTTCTTCCGCACTGCTGGCAGACATACTGGGTAATCGTTTTAGACATAGGCTAATTATACTCACAAGGCGAAAACAACACGCTTCTTTAAAGATCACCACAAAAATGCAAGAAATCCTATAATAGAGGTTAAGTCATTATTGCAATACACACTTATTCCAAGGAGGAGAACTTGAACCAACCCGAACTCACCCAACAAGCACTGGAACTGCTCAGAAACCCTGACTATTTTCAATGGTACGTGATCCCCTTATTTGCTCTTGTGATGTACGTGTATGCCAATGAATTCACCAAGAAAAACTACAAAGCCATCGCTGCCGGTCTAGCGCTTTACGGCGTGCACTGGTTCTACGAGATCCTGAACGCCTTGATCCAGCGCTTCAGCGGCCACGCGCTGTGGACTGTCCCCACCGGAACGTCTTATTTGCTCTTAGTGGGCGTGGGTATTGAATTAAGCCTGATGTTTTCAATCGCCGGCCTGGTGATGAGCAAATTCCTGCCCGAAGACCCAAAGAAAAAGATTTTGGGGCTCAACAACCGCCTCTTCTTTGCGATCATGAACGCGGCGGGGTTCTCGATTATTGAGATCTTTTTGGCCACTACTCCAGCTTTCCACTGGGTTTATTCCTGGTGGGGCGCCATCCCCGTTTTTGTTACGACCTATATCCCCTTCTTCTTGGCAGCCTTCTTCTGTTACGACTGGCAGCCTAAAACGCAAAAACGCTTTTTGGCTGTTGTCTGGGGTATTGATGTGCTCGCAATGGTCGTTTTTGCCGGAATTCTTCACTGGATTTAATTACCTGAATTAATAATTGTTACAGATAAACCGGATGCAAAATTTGCATCCGGTTTTCAATAGAGTAGGGACGGTTGGATAAACTTTTTTGAACTTTTCGATCTATAATGATTATCAATATACTTATCAGTAAAACTCTGATCCGGAGAGATACCATGGAAGGTTATTCGCATTTCTGCAAAGACGAATGGGTACTCAAGGCGTTGCTGGACAACATCGGCGACAGTGTTTACATCAAAGACCGTGAATGCCGGTTGTGGCGTATTAGCAATAAAATGGCTTCCTATTTTGCAGAAAACGGTATCACTGATATCTATGGAAAGACAGACAAGGAATTATTCGGCGAAGCTTTTGGCATAAAAACTATGGTGGACGATCAACAGGTCATGGAAACTGGTCAACCAAAATTAAGTTTGATTGAGAACCATGTAGACACCACCCGCAGTGAAAACAACTGGACCTCAACCACCAAACTGCCTATTTATAACGATGAAGGTGAAGTGGTTGGATTGTTGGGCATCACACGCGAAATTAATGAATTGAAAAACTCCGAAATAGGGTTCCAATGGCTGGCCACGCACGATTCGCTTACCGCTTTGGCAAACCGGTTTATGTTATCTGACCGCATCGAGCAAGCCATTTTTCATGCCAAACGAAATAAGAGTCTATTCGCACTTCTCTTTATTGATCTGAATGGATTTAAGAATATCAATGACAAAGCCGGCCATGCCATGGGGGATTTGTATTTAAAAAAAGTAGCCCTGGCATTAACCAAAAATGTGCGTTCATCAGATACTGTGGCACGCATTGGCGGTGATGAATTTGTGGTGCTGCTGGACGGTATCGCCAACATCGAAGAACCGGCAAAAGTGGCCACAAAACTCCGTGAAAAAATCCGTCTGTGGGTGGATGAGGAAGAGCATAGTGTGACTGCGGCTATCGGCATCAGCACTTACCCGGCTGATGGCGAAGATGCTGAATTGCTCTTAAAAGTCGCCGATCACGCCATGTACCTGGCAAAACAAAAATAATTAGTTTTTTCTAGAAGTAATTAAAAAAGCCTCTTGACAACCTGTCAGGATATGCGATAATTCGCCTCGTTGTAAAAAAATTGAAAGGGTGTTTTTTGTTTAATTTCGCTTCGGTCATTGTAACCACACTTATCGCAAGGGTGCGCCCGTAAGAAAAGGCCCAACCAGTTTTTGGTTTAAACTTTTTCCGCCACGGGTGCTCACTTGCTCCGTGGTTTGTTTTTAAGACGTACGATGACCGTTTTTCACCCATTGAAGTGTTAAGCGTTCCCCAAAGTTCAGTCTTCATTTAATCAGTCATTTTGATTAAAGACAGCCCGCCACGGATGATTCCACGGCGGGTTGTTTTTTTGTTGGGGTACCCATGAAGCATAAGCATATTACGCGGTTTAACGAGGGAGAGTTCCTTGACGCCGCTTTTGAAAAAAGAAAAAAGTATATTTCCCATACCAGGGATGAAAATGATCGTGAAGAACCACGTCGTGACGGCAAGGTTTATGAAAAAGGATTTACCTGTGCACAATGTGGATTTTCAGTTACCACCGACCGGGAAATGTCGGGGGTGAACAACCGCAATCACTGTCCGCGCTGCTTGTGGTCCAGGCATGTGGATGAACTCAAAGCAGGCGACCGCAAGGCACAATGTAAGAGCCGCATGCAGCCGCTGGGTTTGACCATTAAGCAAACGGCGAAACGTTATAACCGCCAAGCGCAGGGCGAGTTGATGTTGATTCACCGCTGCACAGGCTGCGGCAAACTTTCGATCAACCGCATCGCCGCGGATGACGATGCAGCCGTGATTTATCAGGTGTTCAACCGTTCATTTGGTCTTACTGAGAAATGGAAGGAAATATTGAAGGACGAGGGCATTCGATTGTTGGGTGCCACCGATCTGACGGTGGTCTATTCACAGTTGTTCGGCTGGCAAAGCATTCTTGAGCCGTTTGAACCTCATGGTGCGAAGATAGGTGAAACAATTCTCATCCCGTTTGAACCGGAATCTGAGGTGATTGGGATGGAAGGTTAAAAAGTCGTAGGGTGGGTCGCCAGAGATATCTGCTTATTTGCATCCAGATAAATCAATATTTATACTTATCAGCACATAACTTGGGTGGCGACCCACCATTAATACTAAAAATTAGTGAGTAGGTGATCCGAATTATGTGAGTCAAACATACCTTATAACAGTTCTTAGGTAAAAACCAACAATTTTTTTGGTAAAAACAAGGTGGGTTCAAAGAACGAACCCACTGTGAATCATAATATTTGGTGGCGACCCACCATTTAATAATATAAAATGGTGGGTTCAACAATCGAACCCACCCTACAATTAATTTGTCAATCAACCTCACCGTACAATAATTTATGCGGGTTTTTCAGCTGAAATGCTCGCGCTGAAAACCGTCTTTCTTAAAGCTTCGTTGCTCATACTGCCGGTATATCCAGCTTGTTTGACGGCATCAGACACCATTTCATCGCTGAAATAGTTCGGCTTCAGTGAAATATTTGTGAACCCGATTTTTTTCATCTCATCTGTCATCACGTCCGCATCCATGGCGCCGGCAATGCAGCCCACCCATGAACTCATGCTCGCCTTAATATCGTCGGGCAAATCGCCGCTGGTGACAATATCGCTGACTGCCATGCGGCCGCCGGGTTTGAGTACGCGCAGAATTTCACGCAAGACTTGCGGTTTGTCGGTGCTTAAGTTGATCACGCAGTTAGAGATGACCACATCCACAGAATTATCGGAGACGGGCAAATGCTCGATCTCTCCCAGGCGGAATTCCACATTTTCTGCGCCGACCTTGATCTTGTTGGCACGGGCTTTATCCAACATTTCGGGGGTCATATCCACACCAATCACCTGCCCGGTTGGGCCGATCTTCTTGCCGGCAATAAAACAGTCAATACCGCCGCCCGAACCAAGATCCAGCACGGTTTGGCCGGGTTTGAGTGAAGCCAGGGTGACAGGGTCGCCACAGCCCAGAGAGATATTGGTGACGTCTTCTGGCAGGGAGTTAAAATCATCGGCGTTGTACAGTGCCTTGGTGGATGGCTCAGACGCCGAGGTCGAAGTGCCGCATCCGCAGGAGCTGACTTTTTGGCTGCCGCCGCCGCAGCAGCTGCTGACATTCTTTGCCGCCCCGGCATAATGCTCTCTGACTGACTTGCGGACTTTTGTTTCATCGTTGTTGATGGTTTGAGTTGCCATGTTTCCTCTTCCTTCTATATAGATATATTTATATACTTCGATATGTAGACTTAAAAAAACTAACTGATTGCGTTCTTGATATCCACGTCAGGAGCAAAAGCTTCTGCGATCTGGCAGCATGATGAA